>CAZANK010000254.1:1726-5997 GCA_964486235.1 uncultured Prolixibacteraceae bacterium
CAGATTACCTGGATGCAGGTATGCTGGTAAACGGGATAGGTTGGTTTGTAGAAAAATAATAACTGGTTGGTGGAATTCATCAAATGTTGCATCAGGTTTCCAAAGATGACATCCGAAAACCGTGACCGGGGAGAAGTTCCCACCACAAGGTCGGTGGCCGCGATCTCCGTGATGACCCTTCTGATCCCGCTGGCCACATTCTGATCGAGCGTCGCAATGATCTCGATCTCCCTCTCCGTTTCGGCCCCGTGCCTGATCAGCTTTTGAAGTTTCTGCCGCGTCTCCGCGAGCCGTTGCTTGGCCTGCAGATTGTCATTGACCACCGTCAGCACGTAGACGGGAATATTTGTCTTTGGGACGGATATGTTGAGCGCGAAGTCGGTCAGGTCGGTCATGGTGGCCGGATTGGAGATGGTGACCAATACCCGGTCAAATTCCGAATCGGGTAACGCGACGATCTCCGACGACTTCCGGATGGCCAGCTTCCTGGCAGCACCTTCTGTGATCAGGCTGGAGATGATGCAGGAGATCAGGATCAAAATGATGGTCCCGTTCAGGATATGAAGGTCAAGAATACCCATTTCATAGCCCACGGTGATGACTGCAAGCGTAGCAACCGCGTGGGCTGAACTCAATCCAAAGATGATTTGTTTTTGTGCAGACGTGTAATGAAGAAGACGAGCAGTCATAAAAGCCGCTATCCATTTGCCGGCAAAGGCCACGATCGTCAGCACCAGCGCAGTCCAAAGCGTCTTTGGTCCGCCGAAGACTGCTTTCAGATCGATGATCATACCCACCGAAATCAAAAAGAATGGAATAAAAAGGGCATTCCCGACAAATTCGATCTTGTTCATCAAGGGCGAGGTTTTGGGAATTAACCGGTTCAGGACCAGTCCTGACGTAAATGCTCCGATAATCGGTTCAAGGCCAGCCAGCTCGGCTGAGAATGCGGAGAAAAAGACGATGGCAAGTACGAAAATATAGTGTGAATAGCGCTCATTTTCAATTCTTTTCAGTACCCACCTGGCGACGACGGGAATAATTTTGAACATAAACACGAAGAAGAGGGAAAAAAGGACACCCATTTGGACCCACAAGGCCCATCCGCTGCTCTGGGTTTGAATTCCGTTGATCAGGGCCAGGATGATCAGCACGGCTGTATCCGTGATGATCGTGCCGCCGACGGTAATGGCGACAGCCTCGTCCTTGGTGACATCCAGCCTGCTCACGATGGGATAGGCGATCAGGGTGTGGGTCGAAAACATACTCGCTGTAAGCAGACTCGTAAGAAACCCGTATCCCAGGAAAAAGTGGCATACCGGAAATCCGATGAGCAACGGCAGCGCAAACGTGAATGCACCAAACAGGATACTCTTGTTCTTGTTACTGTTAAATTCATCCGGGTCAAGTTCAAGACCGGCGAGAAACATAATGTAAAGCAACCCAATCGTCGAAAACAAGACAACCGCCTCATCCCGCGCGATCAGATTAAACCCCTGTGGACCGATGATCACGCCGGAGATAATTAACACAATAATCCCCGGGACCCGGACTCTCCGTAACAAAAAAGGAGCCAGCAGAATAATGATCAGGATAACCGTAAAACTAAGCACGGAATTATGAAATGGTAACGTAAACTCCTTCATAAAGCGATCTAAAACGGCTTCCATAACTTCCTTTTTTCGATGATTGGTAATGATTCACGCAGATGATAAAAAGGAGACCGGAATCCGGACACCCGAGGCCGGAAAAAACCCGGGCTCACGACTCGCTAATCGTGACCCACAACTTCTTCAATCGTTAATCTGCAATCGTAATTCATTTAGTCCTTCAATTTTTATAATTGGTCTATCGTACGCTTTAGTTTTACCAGTTTGACCAGCAGGTTTTCC
This sequence comes from uncultured Prolixibacteraceae bacterium, assembly GCA_964486235.1. Taxonomy (GTDB): domain Bacteria; phylum Bacteroidota; class Bacteroidia; order Bacteroidales; family Prolixibacteraceae; genus JBCFBK01. The sequence continues at coordinate 3,619 of CAZANK010000254.1, forward strand.
AGCAGATCGAGACGGAGCATATTGGCGCCGTCCGATTTGGCAACGGCCGGATTGGGATGGGTTTCGATAAAGATGCCATCGGCTCCAACAGCGATTCCCGCCCTGGCGATGGTCTCGATCAGTTCAGGCTTTCCTCCGGTTACCCCGCTGCCCTGATTGGGCTGTTGGAGCGAATGCGTGATATCGAGAATAACCGGGCAACGGTTTTTTTTCATTTCAGGAATTCCCCTGTAGTCGACAACCAGATCCTGGTATCCAAAAGTGGTTCCTCTTTCCGTGATCATCACCTTATTGTTCCCGGCCTCCCGGATCTTGTTGACGGCGAATTTCATCGAGTCGGGCGACAAAAACTGGCCTTTCTTGATGTTAACCACTTTTCCCGTTGCCGCCGCTGCCAAAAGAATGTCCGTTTGCCGGCACAGAAATGCAGGGATTTGAAGAACGTCTGCGTACCTGGCCGCCAGTTCTGCTTCTGCCGGTGAATGAATATCTGTCACCGTTGGGATGTCAAATTTTTCACCCGCTTTTTGTAATATTTTTAACGCCTTTTCATCACCAATCCCTGAAAAGGAATCCAGCCTGGAACGGTTTGCCTTTCGGTATGACCCTTTGAAAACAAACGGTATTTTTAAACGATCACAGATTCCGCTGATTTCCCTGGCTATCTCAAAAGCCATCTCTTCGCCTTCTATGACACAGGGACCAGCCAGCAGGATAAAATTCTGTCCTTCGTATCGTATTTTTGGAATCATTTTTTCCGCTAAGATATAAAAAGTATTTTTAAGGGAAGACGCGTGCCGGAGCAAAAGAGGATGCCTTTTGTGATGTGAATATCATCTCATGGCCCGTTTCACGGCGAAAGCCTGGAAATTGTCCACAGACCATTTTCAAAAACATAGCTGATGCGGTCGTGCAGGCGATTCGTCCGTCCCTGCCAAAACTCAATCTCAGTCGGTACCACGAGATAACCACCCCAATGGTCAGGTTTTTTTATTTCCTGTCCGTTGAACAGCTCCTCGTAGTAACGGTATCGGTGTTCCAGGGTATCCCTGTCCTTAATTTCGTTGCTTTGATCAGAAGCCCACGCGCTAAGCTGACTTTCCCTTGGGCGGGAGAGAAAGTAGGTGACAGACTGGCTGTCCGGGAGTTTCTTGATGTGTCCCCTTACCCGGACCTGGCGCTCCGGTTTTGGCCAAAAGAAGTTGAGCGCAACGTGCTTGTTCCTGCTGATCTGCCGGCCTTTCGCGCTGTTGTAGTTGGTGAAGAAAATGAAACCTTCGCGGCTGAGTTCCTTGAGCAGGACCATCCGCGTATCAGGATGGCCGTTTGCACAAGTGGCCAGCGTCATGGCAGTGGGCTCATCCTGTTTGCTTTCAATCGCATGATTCAGCCAGATCTCAAACAGATCAAGGGGATGGGCGGTTGTTTCTTCCTCTTTCAACCGAAATTGCTGATAGTTTTTTCGGATATCTTTTAGCATTAATAATTTATTTGAAATTTTATTCCATGCAATAGAAACAAGAGAAGCTTTTTTTTTGTTTATTTGTATAACAATGTTATATATTGTATAACAATGCTAATTTTGCGGTGATGTATATGCCAACGGTAGCCTCTGAAAAGGAGTTGAAAAAGGAGTATAAAAAGCTGGCCATGATTTATCATCCTGACAAGGGTGGAAGCACTGTCCTGATGCAGGAACTGAACCGGGAATACCAGTTGTTAAAGGAACAGTTTGCTCACAAGATCCGGCGCGGTGATGGTTTGCAGGTTGGAGACACTGTTTTTGTGAACGGGACAGCATGCAGGATCATTTACGTATCCCGTTTTACCTTCATTGCTCAGGCGTTACGTAACGGGAGAACTGCTGTTTTTGACCGGGAGACAGGCTTTGCAGTGAGCAGCAGAAAGTTCAGGGCGCAATTCTACCGGTCATGAAAAGGGAAAGGAAGAAAGTTTTGACCGCATTCAGATTATCGGAAGGTAATTTGAAGTTTATTGATGAAACGGGAGTGAAACTGGGGATGAACCGAACGTCGGTATTGGATATGCTGTTGACGGTGGTAAAACGGGACAAGGCCTTGCTGACGGAGATGATCCGTCAGGCGCTTCAGGAATGACCGCCGTTCAATCCTGCATGGGCCGGAATCTACGGATGAGCTGTTCACGAACCGGTGCTTCATCGGCGTACAACAGATTCAAAAACAGTTTACTGCTTGTGGAAGCGGAAGTTTACAGATTAAGTTTTTACCTTTGGGCTATGGAAGACTATCTTGTTGCTATGTGGAAAACAGAAGGAGGGCGGGACCAGCTTGTTTTTTCCGGACAACTAATCATGGAGCATACCGGCGAAATAAAATCAAGGTTGATGCGGTTGATGTC
>CAZANK010000255.1:0-5980 GCA_964486235.1 uncultured Prolixibacteraceae bacterium
ATGCAGGTCTCGCACAGGGATGGACCGCAGATGAACCCCCGGGGATTTATTATATAGACGGTCACGTGCAGGTGTGTCACGGGCACCTGGCCCAGTTGGGCAAAAAACATGTGGGCCGCCAGCGACTTTGCCTGCCGGGGATGATGGAATTTTGGGTCAACAATGCCGATGGGCTACCCTATTTTTTTGTCACCGGACAGGTCAACGAAAAATTGCAGGAAGTTTTGACAGATGAGATCATTCCCCGGCTGGACAAGCTACCCCTGGCTTGCAAACCTCCGCACGAACTGGGAGCAGGCCCCCTGCTTGCACGCTATACCCTGGTTTTCGACCGCGAAGCATACAGTCCCAAACTCTTTGGCGAATTATGGGAATCACATCGGGTGGCGGTAATCACTTACAAATACAGTATATAATCAATTTTGTCGTTCGAAAAGTGTCTAATCTGTTAACTGTACTTGTCAAAAGATTTGTCACTGTGCCACCAAGTTGGATACATCCCCATGGTTAAAGAAAGAGCTCATGAAAGGGTTCATTTCCTTAAAACTCAATTTTATTTGCCCTGATATGCAGGTTATCCATTATATTCGTAGGCAATATAAATCATATCTCATTTTGAAAATGAATATCCGAATGATGATGACCTGCAAAAAGACGCTGTACGCGTTAATTCTGTTCCTGTTTTTTGTTGCCGCCTGCAAAAATACGGCCATTGTTCAGCAGGCAGACAGGCTTCCGAGGAACACACCCGAAGCTGAGGGCGTTTCTTCGCAAGGGATATTTGATTTTCTGGAGGCTGTAGAAAACAGTGAACATGAACTTCATAGTTTCATGTTTCTGCGTCATGGTAAGGTAATCGCCGAAGGCTGGTGGAAGCCCTATTCCCCCAATCTTAAGCATACCATGTATTCCCTGAGTAAAAGTTTTACCTCCACGGCAGTGGGCCTTGCCGTCAGCGAGGAGTTATTGTCGGTCAATGATCCGGTTATCTCATTCTTTCCTGAAGATCTTCCCGATAGTGTCAGTCCGTTTTTGGCCAACATGAAAGTAAAAGACTTATTGACGATGTCGGCGGGACAGGAATCAGATCCGACCTTCACTATTGCTGCAAACGACAGTAATTGGGTACAGGCGTTTTTGAGGACCCCCGTAGTCCATGATCCCGGCACCCAATTCCTTTATAACTCAATGGCGACTTACATGCTGTCGGCTATTGTGCAGAAACAGACCGGAAAAACGGTGCTCGAATACCTGAAGCCTCGTCTGTTTGAACCGCTGGGAATCGAGGGGATGGACTGGGAAGTTGACCCTATGGGAATTAACACGGGTGGCTGGGGATTAAGAATTAAGACGGAAGATATGGCCCGGTTTGGGCAACTGTATCTGCAAAAGGGAAAATGGAAGGATGAGCAGCTTCTGCCTGCCGAATGGGTTGACGAAGCTACCACACGTAAAATATTACAGTCGCCCGAACTTTCGGATGCAAAAAGAGACTCGAACGATTGGGCCCAGGGGTATGGTTATCAATTTTGGAGGTGCCGGAACAACGCGTACCGGGGTGACGGAGCGTTTGGGCAGTATATCATTGTCATACCCGACCAGGACGCGGTCGTTGTGATGACTTCGGAAACTTACGATATGCAGGAGGAACTGGATCTGGTATGGGACCATCTGCTGCCGGCAATAAAAGGGGGTACACTGCCCGAAAACAAAGAGCTTGCGGCAAATCTGAAACACAAACTGAATGCACTTGCACTCCCGCTTGTCAAAAAGGAGACTGATTATTCGACTGGCTTGTCAGTTTTAACTAGAACATATAAGCTGGGACCCAACAACCGGTTGATCGATACGTTGCTTGTTCAGTTTCGTGCCGATACCTGCCACCTTGTCCTGAAAGGGAAGGAAGGTACGCAAAAACTGACTTTCGGCGCCAACAAATGGATTATCGGCGAAACGTCCCGGCGGGGGCCAAATTTGCTGCATGGCGCGAAGGCACACTTTGAGGGAATTCCTGATCCTATTGTCGCGGGTAATTATGCCTGGAAAGATTCAGCTTCAGTGGAACTGGTTTTACGATACATTGAAAGTCCTCACCGGGAAATTTTCAAGTGTACCTTTAATCAGGATCATGTTGAACTCAGCATCGCTCACAGCAACAGGCCTTCATCGCAGCCCGACCTTCTGAAAGGCCAGGCGATAGAATAGTAGGATGCGGATCCAATGCGACTTATGCCCGGTGGTTAACCAAAACAGGCTTGCCTGCGCTTCTGGGCTTCAAAACCGTTTGTGTACACAACTTTGACAATGCGGGTTCTCCTATTATCACCTGAAACATTTTTCGTATGAATAAGGCCTTTTTAATCTTTACCTGGGTTGCGCTGTATTGCAGCCCGGCTTTTTGTATGGGGAGAGCCGCTGATTTAAGTACCAAAATAGTGGTACTCGGTCAGGAATGAACCAAAAGGCTCGGGTACTTTCCGGGGTGAGGCCGGGGTTTCCGGGCCAGCCTGCCGTCACCTCCAGCTTTGGCTTCCCGGCCAGCCCGAAGTAGGCGATGATCGTGATCCGGTGAAGGCCCGTCTCCAGTCCCGCCTTCGCCGATTTCATTTTGACGTCGGTCCCGCCCGCATTGTCGTTCTCGATGAGCAGCTTTCCGTTCAGGTAAAGCCGGCAACCACTGTTGGCGCCCGCCTCAAAGGTATACAGGGCCCGGGCCGGCGCCCGGAAGTATCCGTCAAAGCGCATCGCGAAGTGCTTCTTCACGCCCAGACTGTCAGGAACCGCGTTAAACGCCTTCATCGGATGAGCATGGACGCCTGTTGCCATTGCCTCCAGTCCGGAAGGACGCTGGCCGCCAAACATTTCCTGATAAGGGAGAAAACCGTTGTTCGCATCTTCATAACAGGACCATTGCAGACCGGGGAGCAGGTTCTCTTTGTTTTCGAGAGCAGCCTGATACGTTTTTAAGGTGTCTTCATTTTCCCTGTAAGGCAACGCCCGGTAAAGTCCGAGAAACTTCAGGACAGGCCGGTAACGTGCATCAGTCACCCGAAAACGGATTTTGCCTGCGGAAACGTCGCTGAATGAAAGTACCCGTTTGTGCCCGACGGCCTGACCTTCTGCCAGCTTGATCCATCGGCCGTCCTTCCAGGCTTCCAGGGTAAATGCCGAAATCCGCTGCCCCTGCCCGATTGCTTCTTCGACCACCAGGTTGTTGAATGTCCTGGGTTTCGGGAATTCAGCGATCACTGACAGTTCTTTGCCTCCTTCGGCCGCACAATAGGGGGTGTCCCCGGAAATCAGTTGCTTTAGCCGATAATTTTTCTGCCCTCCTGCAAGCGTTAACTTTGCTCCCCCGAGCAGGTTATCCGCGAACGATTTATCCAGCCAATTGCGCAATTCGAGCAGGCGGTTGGTTTGCTGTTCATTAAAGGTTCCGTCAGGTCCGGGAGCGGGACTAAGGATCAGGTTGGCGCCCGACCCCACAGAAGCATACCAGGTATCAATCAAAAACTCCAGCGACCGGGGTTCGCCAACCCCGTCCCAGTGCCAGCCCCCATTCAGCACCCGGGTATCGCCTTCCTGCGGGATGAAGAATAATTCCTGTCCCCTCAGACTGTTCAGGTCGTTGGTTATCGTCGGCAATTTCTTACTGATGAGTTGGTCGAGGTGAAATTTCACCCAGGCATGTTGTTTAAGTTCGGGCGCGAGCGGAAGCACATTCCAGTTCACAGCGTCGCCCACGGCCGATTCGTTTCCGCACCAGCGGATCCCAAACCCGCACATCGAGATCAAACATTTGGGCTGGTAATGGTGTACGATCTCATAGATGCGGTTCCAGTCTTCCGCCCCGTTCGTACCCGCGCCGTCGAACCACAGTTCGCTGATCTCACCGTAGGGGATGAGCGTTTCCGTCAGCTTTTGCTCAATATAGGTTTGGTAGGTCAGGCGCTGTTCCGGGGTCATCTGTTCGGCGCCTTTGCGGGGATGATCGCAGCGGGGATCGTGTTTATCCCAGAGCGAGATATAAAGGCCCAGCTTAAGCCCTCCTTCCCGGCAGGCATCGGCTATCTCCCTGACCATATCCCCTTTGCCGCCACGCCAGGGCGAGCTCTTGATGCTGTAATTGTTCAACCCGGTAGGCCAAAGGGCAAATCCATCATGGTGCTGCGCCACAAAGACGATCATTTTAGCCCCGATCGCTTTATGAAAATCGACCCATTTCCCGGCATCAAAAGCAGTCGGATTAAAAAGGACCGGATCTTCCTTCCCTGTGCCCTGCTGATGACCGGAAAAGGTGCTCATGCCAAAATGAGGGAAGGTGATGAGTTCCATATCGAGGTATGCCAGTTTCTCGGGTTTGGGCCTGACCAGCGCCGCGCGTCTTTTTACTTGTTCCGGCGTTTCATCCGCAGTGGCGGGCAAGGACACTTCGCGCTCATAAAAAGCCTTCATCCATTTCCATTTCACCGCATTCTCTTTGCTCACCCCTTGGGGCGGGTATTGATAATCAGGCATCTGAAGAACAGCCGGTTCCTTCTTGCCCGACTGGCCCCGGGTTAACCCGGGAACAGTCAAGAAAAAAGACAGGCCTGCAAGAAAAAAAGTAAATGTTTGGGAAATTATGCTCATCGTTGTATCGGTTATTGGTTTGTCCATTATTTAATATATGGCGTTAATCCGGCTTCAATCAGGTTTCATCAAATTTACTTCACTTCAATCCGGGTTCGGAGTCTGATATCTTCGCTGGAGGTTCCGATCTGGATCTCGTATGTGCCCGGTTCAACGACAAACCGGTCTTCCGCTTCGTCAAAGTATCTGAATGCTTCTGACTTTAACGGGATGGTCACCAATTTCGCTTCACCCTTTTTCAGGCTGATCCGTTCAAATCCCTTGAGCGCCCTTATCGGCTGAGGCACCGTTGAGGTTAAGTTCTTCACATAGGCCTGCACCACTTCATCGCCATCATAGTTGCCGGTATTTTTAACGGTGACGCTTACCTCCGCCTGGTCATTTACCCCCATCACCGCCTTGCTCACTTTCAATCCGGAATACTCAAACCGGGTATAACTCAGTCCGAAGCCAAACGGGTATAATGGTTTTTTTGCAGCATACATGTAGGTGCGGCCTTTCATGATTTCATAGTCATCAAAAGGAAGCAAATCGCCGGTCGATTTGTAAAAAGTCAAAGGCAAACGGCCTGCCGGGTTATAATCCCCAAATAAAACATCGGCAATGGCATTTCCCCCCTGTTCGCCCGCATACCACGCACACAGCACCGCCGGGATATGCTCCTCAATCCAGGGGATCGCCAACGGGCTGCCCGTTTCGAGGACCACAATGGTCCGGGGATTCGCCGCATGGATCTCCTCCATAAACCGTTGTTGGTCTTCCGGCAACTCGATTTGCTTTTTATCGGTTCCTTCCGCTTCGATTGACGTATTCAGTCCCAACACGGCGATCACGATGTCAGCGTTTGCGGCAATTTCCTTTTCCGCCTTGAACACATCTTTCATCTGTGTATCGGGAGTCTTCCACCTTAATTGCGCAATGGCATTTCCCCCTTCGTCAAAATAGTCAAGCCTGAGCCGGTATGATTTGCCGGCTTCCAGGCCTATCTCGACATAATCGGTGGTATTGCTCCTGCTTTTCCACTCATCCACAAGCACTTTATCATCCAGAAACAGCCGTACACCATCGTCGGAATTGATCACGAGCGTATATTTGCCCGTCACTTTGGGAACGATCAGCCCTTTCCATCGGATCGACCTTTTCCCGGAAGGGACATCCGGGTCCGGGGCCTGCTGTGCCGGGTTAAAGTTGACACCTTCATCGACCCTCCTTAGCGGTGTGCCCTGCAGGTCAGTATTGTTGTAATATTCGGCCGAAAGCCCTGTTTTTCCTCCATCCTCAGTCCGAAGGTATTCTTTGGAAATAATTACAAACTCCTGATCATACTTATTCGCCCATGGATAAAGGA
>CAZANK010000256.1:0-5968 GCA_964486235.1 uncultured Prolixibacteraceae bacterium
TTGACTTGAAAACCAAACCGACAGGCGCACTTGGACAACTGGAAGAGATGGCCCTGAAACTGGGGCTCATTCAAAACACCTTATCGCCTGAGCTGAAGAAACCAACGATCCTGGTTTTCGCGGCTGATCACGGGATCACCGATGAAGGGGTGAGCCTCTATCCCAAAGCAGTGACCTGGCAAATGGCTGTGAATTTTTGTTCAGGTGGCGCTGCCGTGAGTGTGTTCTGCCGGCAAAACGGCATTGCCATCAAGGTGATCGATGGCGGGGTGGACTACGATTTTCCGGAAGGGTCGCCCATCATCAATGCGAAGATTGCGAGGGGTACTGCCAACATGATGAAAGAGCCGGCAATGACCCTGGATCAGTGCCGCCGGGCCATGGAGACCGGCGCCGGATTTGTCGCGATGGAAGCCGAAGCAGGCTGTAACACCATTGGTTTTGGAGAAATGGGCATCGGTAATACTTCGCCCTCGTCTTTACTGATGCACCGGTTCATGAGCCTGCCCCTGGAGCTATGTACCGGCAAGGGAACGGGGATGACCGGGGAAAAACTGGATCATAAAACTGCCGTGCTGAAGGCGGTTTCTGAAAAATACGATCCCAAAACTCCGGAAGAGACACTGGCAACCTTCGGCGGATTCGAAATTGCGATGATGGTTGGTGGTATGCTCGAAGCCAAACGCCGCGGAATGGTGATTTTAGTAGATGGGTTTATAGCAACTGCAGCAGCGCTGACAGCAGTCCGCTTTGATGGCTTTGTGAAAGATAATTGTATTTTCTGCCATGCATCCGAAGAACGGGGGCATCAGCTCATTCTGGACTACCTGGAGGCGAAGCCGGTGCTGAACCTGGGCATGCGCCTGGGCGAAGGTTCCGGTGCTGCAGTGGCTTTCCCGGTAATTAAAGCCGCGGCCACTTTTCTGAATGAGATGGCGAGCTTTGAAGAAGCGGGGGTAAGTGATAAAGAAAAATGAAACAACAAATTAATTGGCTGTTAACGGCGGTGATGTTCTACACCCGCATTCCGGTTCCGCGTTCACTGGAGTTCTCCAATGACAACCTGAACCGGGCAACCCGCTATTTTACCCTGATTGGCTGGTTGGTGGGAGGGACGGGTGCTGCTGTTTTTTACGGGCTGGGTTTTATCCTGCCAACAGAACTGGCCATATTCCTGAGCATGATGGCGACAATTTTTATGACCGGCGCCTTCCACGAAGATGGTTTTGCCGACTTCTGTGATGGCTTTGGCGGCGGTTATACCCGGGAAAGGATTTTCGACATCATGAAAGACAGCCGGATCGGAACGTATGGAACAATTGGACTTATCGGGATGCTTGGCGCCAAATTCCTGGTTTTGCAGGCGCTACCGGCAGTCGTCATCCCGGTTGTCCTGATTGCAGGCCATGCCTTCAGCCGCCTGATGCCGGTCATCATGATCTTTACAAGCCGGTACTCGCGCGAAGATGAACGGAGCAAGACCAAGCCGATCGGAAAGCGCGGTAAAAAAGCCGATTTCATCATCGCCCTGGTGATTGCGCTGGTTCCCGCGGTTTTTTCACCCTGGCCGCTGATGGTCGTGGCCATCCCGCCGGCATTGGCGGTCACGTGGTTGTTTAAGAAGTACACTGAACGAAAGATCGGAGGCTACACGGGCGATTGCCTTGGCGCCCTTCAGCAAATCACAGAAGTATTGTTTTATCTTTGTCTGCTGGTATTCTTGCAGTTTCAGTAAGCCGGCGTATTTAAATGATACTGGTTTATAGTTTGAAGTAATTTATGATGAAGCTGATCTGTATCCGTCATACCCGCGTGGATGTTCGTCCGGGGACCTGTTACGGGCAAACCGACGTTCCCCTGGCGGCTTCGTACGAAGACGAAATGGCAGCAGTTGCCCGGCAATTGGACGGCATTCGCATTGACGCGGTTTTTTGCAGTCCCCTGAGCCGGTGCCGCCAGTTGGCCGGCAGCCTTTTCCCCCGGCACGAAATTCATCTTGATGAACGTTTAAAGGAGCTCCACTTTGGCGACTGGGAGCAAAAAGACTGGGAGGAGATCTTCTGCACAGATGAAGGCCGTTATTGGATGGATCATTACCTGGAGGCGCCCTGCCCGGGCGGTGAATCTTATCAGGAATTCCGGGAGAGGGTCCGTTCGTTTTTGGATGACCTGCCGGGAAGAAACACCGGGAATATTGCCCTTGTCACCCATGGGGGCGTGATCAGACTGGTGAAATCGATCCTGGAGAACCGGCCCATGGAAGACGTTTTTGCTGCTTTCAATCCGGTGTTCGGCGGGATTTATTCTTAATAAGCGGACGTGAACTGACGTAAAAAGCGGACGTCGCCTTCAAAGAAGTGCCTGATATCGGTGATGCCGTATTTCAGCATGGCGATTCGCTCAATGCCCATTCCAAAGGCAAAGCCGGTATATTTTTTCGAGTCAATGCCGCATAACTCCAGCACGTTGGGATCGACCATGCCGCAGCCCAGAATTTCGAGCCAGCCGGTCTGCTTGCACACGTTACACCCTTTCCCTCCGCAGATGGAACAGCTCACGTCCATCTCGGCCGATGGTTCGGTGAACGGGAAGTACGAAGGTCTTAACCGGATTTGGGTGTCCTCGCCAAACAACTCGCGCGAGAAATACAAAAGCGTCTGTTTCAGGTCGGCAAACGACACATTCTCGTCGACATACAATCCTTCCACCTGGTGAAAAATGCAGTGTGCACGCGCTGAAACGGCTTCATTCCGGAACACACGGCCAGGGAAGATCGAACGGATCGGGGGCTGGGTCTTTTCCATGACCCTTACCTGAACGCTCGATGTATGGGTACGCAGCAGCACATCCGGATTTCGCCGGATGAAAAAAGTGTCCTGCATGTCGCGGGCCGGATGCTCCTGCGGAAAGTTCAGCGCGGAAAACACGTGCCAGTCGTCTTCAATTTCGGGACCTTCGGCCACGGTAAAGCCCAGATGACCAAAAATATCGATGATCTCATTTTTCACGATCGACAGCGGGTGACGGGTGCCTGCCTGCATGGGCTCGGCGGGCATGGTCAAATCGGTTGTTGAACTTTCCTGTTCCCCCTGTTCGAAATGTTCTTTCAGATCATTGATCCTGTTCAGCGCAAATTCCTTCAGCTCGTTGATTGCCTGGCCAACCGCTTTCTTTTGATCAGCAGGAACATTTTTGAAGTCGTTGAATAATTGGTTCAACAAACCTTTTTTCCCGGTGTATTTAATCCGAAGCGCTTCAACTTCCTCTTTGGCTGAAACCTTGACTGATTCAAGTTCTTCTTTTAGTTGTCTGATTGTATCTATCATCTCGATGTGGTCTTGAAAAGAAATACAAAGATAATTATTCACAGGTAAATCATGTGCCGCATGAAAAATAAATGCTGCTGAACGATGACAGATTTAAGATACGTTCGTTACTTGAGTATCGTGACCTTTTTTACCCGGATGTCTTTCAATGGACGGAATTCACTGTCCGTTTCCACCTGACTTATTTTGTCGGCAACATCCAGACCTTCAGTAACTTCGCCAAATATCGTGTAGGTTCCGTCAAGATGGGGGGCGCCGCCGGCTGTTTTGTAGACCTGTCGTTGTTCGGGGGTGAACCGGTGGTTGTTCTCTTTTTCCAGCTCATTGAGTTCCGTGTCCGTATAGGTACGTCCGGTCACGATATAATACTGCGACCCGTCAGATCGGCGTTTGCTGTTTTCACGGTCCGGTTTCCGGGGGGAGCCGATCATGCCGCGTTTGTGGAAAAGTCCGGCGACCACGTGGGCTGGCAAGGTGTATCCCGGTCCTTTCCAGCCAACGACATCATCTTTTGCAGCATACCGCGTATCGGCAGCGCCGCTTTGAATGCCAAATCCTTTAATGACCCGGTGAATGAGCAGGCTGTCGTAATAATTTTCCCTGGCAAGTGCAATGAAGTTGTCCCGGTACTCAGGAGTCTGGTTAAACAGCCGGATCCGGATATTCCCGTAACTGGTTTCGATGAGCAGGCCTTTGATCCGGCTGTTGGCGGCGCTTGTAGCCTGACTGGCCGAGGACTTCAGGTTCTGCAGCGGCTCAGGCTTGTTTTGTTTCTTCCTGATCAGACCGGCGATCAGGTTGGACGGGATGGTCAGGTTCTGATTTTCATAGTCGACAATTTCCGAATAACCGATGCCGATACACTTGTCCGGCGCGATGAACACGGGTGTGCCATAGGATTGCGAACGGAACACGTTCGTGACAAGATACCGCTTACTGCCTTTCACGGTTCCGTAGCGGATCACTTTCCCGCGATGGAGGGCAAGCGTCTGTCCCTGCGGTTTAGTCAGATAAACACTTTTGGTGTCCGGGGAAACCGCTTTGGCGAATAACGGGATTCCTTTCCGGCTGATCCCATCCACCTTCATCAGCACCAGATCGTTGATCCGGTCAACCGCGACAAATCCGGCGACCGGGTAGGGTTTCTGTTCATCCCAGGGAGTAATTCTCGCGCTGGTCGCGTTCATCACCGGCGTTAACCGGCACACGAGCAGGTTGCTGTCTGCAAAGAAGGCATTTTCGCTTTCCAGGAAACGCCCGCCGTCAAAACTTTCGATCCGGGCAATAGAGGGGATCAGGCCGGTAAAGTCGCCTGATCCCTGCTCCGGCAGTTTGGCTGTTGGTGCATCTGCGGGTTTTTGGTCCTGCTGTTTTTGCCCTGTGCAGAAAAAAAGCAGGGCCAGAATTAAGGCGGTTTGGACTCGTGCAAACTTCATCGGATCACTTTTACGGTTATTTTCACATCCGCCATCGGGCGGTTATTGCCGTCGGTTTTCAGGGCGGCGATCTTATCGATCACTTCCATGCCCGCAACACACCGGCCAAAGACCGTGTATTTCCCATTTCTTTGTAAAGATAACGATTCAGAAAAATGTAAAAAGAGAAGGGTGTTATTTTATCATCATGCTGTTTTATAAAAAGTGTATTTTTGAAGAGAAACAGAAACCATGAAGCAACTCATTGTCAATAACCGGATCAGGCTGGAGCAGGTTAAATACACACATGCTTTCCAAATCTTCCAGGCCATTGACCAGAACAGGGGTTTTTTGTCAAAATGGCTTCCTTTCGTGGAGCAAACCCATACGCAGGAAGATACCGAGTCATTCATCCGTTCTGTTCTCGCTGTGCCGGGCGATGAGCGGGAGGATGTTTTCGTGATCTGGTACCAGGACCGGTTTGCCGGATTAATCGGACTGAAGGACACGGACCGGCAAAACATGAAGACCGAAATCGGCTACTGGCTCATCGAAAAGATGACGGGGAAAGGAATCATGAAACGTTCGGTTGAAGTACTCCTTTCCTACCTGTTTATGAACACGCAAATGAACCGGATACAAATCAAGTGCGGGGTCGGGAACGAAAAAAGTGCGGCGATTCCCAAACGGCTGGGATTTCATTTTGAGGGCGTTGAACGGGATGGCGAAAAACACCAAAACGGTTTTATTGACCTGGAAGTCTACAGTATCGTACGACGGGAATGGGCGAAGAAAAGTGGGTGATGTGGCTAAATTGTTAACCCGCGGCCGGGAGTGAGCAGATATCTTTATGCTCGTATTTTGAGATTTTTCGAGGTGAATCGTCATGTTGTCTATTGTCTGAGTATAATTTTAATAGATAATGAAGGAAAAAATGACCACGCTGTCAAATTTTCGATCAAGCCCCGGAGGACGAGCAGAAAGAAATAAATGTTAGAACCGTTTAATGTTTTGTTCGATTGTTTAATTTTGGGGCGAATTTGCCCAGTAGCTTGAAGGATATTGGGATTCAAATGAAAGCAACATGGAAAACAAAACAATCAGGAGGACCCTGTACCGGGTTTTAAGGAAAACGGGTGTCCCAAGAAACAGCATCGAATTGGAGGCCTCTTTTCGGGATGATCTGAATTTTGATCAGGTGGATTGGGCTATTTTTCTGTATTACAT
>CAZANK010000257.1:0-5956 GCA_964486235.1 uncultured Prolixibacteraceae bacterium
GAGTAGGTCGTCGCCCTTCTAATCAACCCTGTGTTCAAGAGCACAGGGTTTTTTTGTTTAAGATTATTCCTGCATCGAACATTTGTTTTGTATGGCTGTTATTCAGAGAACGAAAACAATCAAGATCATGGAAAGAAGGAATTTTGTCCGTATACTCGGAACGGCTGCGGTCGCCACGCCAGTCCTGGGGCACGCGTTTGCGGCATGTAGTGGCGAAAGTAAAAAACAGGTATTCGAGGGACATGCGTTCCCGGAACTCCCTTATGCCTTTGACGCGTTGGAACCTGCGATTGATGCACAAACCATGGAACTTCATTATACCAGGCATCATCGCGGTTATTTCGATAAGTTCATGGCCGCGGCAAACGGCACAGAGGCCGCGTCACGTCCGATGGAAGACATTTTTGCCAACATCGCGGACTACAGTCCGGCGGTCAGGAATAATGGCGGAGGCTATTATAATCACTGGTTGTTCTGGGAAAATATGACTCCTTCCAAAACCGAAATGTCGGCCGGGCTGACGAAGGCCATTGCTGATACGTTTGGGTCATTCGATCAGTTCAGGGAGGAGTTCGGCAACGCGGCGAAAACGCATTTTGGAAGCGGGTGGGCCTGGCTGGCGGCTGCCTCCGACGGAGGGTTGTTTGTCACGGCCTCTGTCAATCAGGATAATCCGCTGATGAGTGACGCTCCCAGGCAAGGTAAGCCTCTTCTGGCCCTCGATGTGTGGGAACATGCGTATTATTTAAAGTATCAGAACCGCAGGGCAGAATATGTCGATCAATTCTGGAAGATCGTAAATTGGGAAGAAGTCAGTCGCAGATATGTTTAGTTTCAAAGGCCGGTTTTCGCCGGTTTTTTTGTTACTTTGGGTTTTGAAACGTTAAATGATGATTCAGCGGGTAACATTCATCGGTGCGGGAAATCTGGCTACACAGTTAGGAAAGGCATTTCGCCAAACAGGCGTCGAAATTGTGCAGGTCTACAGCAGGACCCCGGAGTCGGCAGGGATGCTGGGGGCAATTTTGAAGACGGCGTTTACCACGAAAACGGAAGAAATCGATTTGTCGGCCGATCTTGTTGTGGTGGCCGTGGCTGACGACGCGATCGAACAGGTGCTCGGCAAATTGGATATCAGGCGGAATCTGGTTGTCCATACCGCCGGAAGTGTTTCTTTAGACGTCCTGAAGAAATACAGCGACCGGTGCGGTGTTTTTTATCCCCTTCAAACTTTTTCCCGGCTTCGTGAGGTCGATTTTAGCGATATTCCCATTTGCCTGGAGGGCTGTTCGGCAGCGATTGTTACCGAATTAAAGGAGCTGGCCGGAAGAATCACTAAATCTGTTTATGAGATCGATTCGGCAGGGCGGCGGACCCTTCACCTTGCTGCGGTATTTGCCTGTAATTTTGTGAACCATCTTTATTATGTAAGCGACCGGCTTCTTGGTGAGCAAGGGCTGCCGTTCGACCTTTTAAAACCCCTGATCCGGGAAACCGCGTCCAAAATCATGGACATGGGTCCGTATGACGCGCAGACAGGACCGGCAAGACGGAATGACGAAGTGGCGATGGCGAGCCATTTGCAGCTTCTGAAAAACCAACCTGATCGCAGTGAAACTTACCGGCTTTTGACGACACGTATTGTTCAGACCTACAAAAGAAAAAACAAATGACATCGTTTGACGAAAAACTAAAAAGGGTCAGGGCGCTGATATTTGATGTGGATGGGGTGCTGTCGGCCACTACCACCATTTTGGATGACGCCGGGTACCCCGTGAGGACCGCGAATATCAAAGATGGTTACGCCATCAGAAATGCCTTGAACATGGGGTACCGGATTGGCATTATCACGGGCGGAGATGTCGGCAATGTCCGGCTTCGCTATGAGAAGCTGGGTGTTCCGCTGATCTATATGGGGGTGAGCGATAAGGTGGTAGCCCTGCACGATTTTATAATAAAAGCGGATGTGACTGCCGCGGAGATTCTATACATGGGCGATGATCTGGTCGATTACAGGGCCATGTCGATGGTCGGCCTCCCGGTTTGCCCGTCGGATGCCGCCCGGGAGATTCAGGAAATTTCTTTGTATATTTCCCCTAAAAAAGGTGGAAAGGGCTGTGTGCGCGAGATCATTGAACAGGTGATGCGTGCACAGAATACCTGGATGAATGAAAAAACAGCTTACTGGAAATCAATCTGATGAGACTGAAGAACCTTGAAAATTATAAACTGATCCTGGCTTCGGAGTCGCCGCGCCGGCAGCAACTGTTGCGGGAATTGGGATTGGATTTCGAAGTCCGGCCTTCCTTCCTGGAGGAGTTTTACCCGGAGGAACTGGGAATGACGGCCATCCCGGTCTATCTGGCCGAACTGAAGGCCGACGCGATGAAAAGTGGCCTGAAGGAAAATGAACTGCTTATCACCGCCGATACGATCGTGTGGAAAGATGACCAGGTGCTGAATAAGCCGGAAACCCGGGAGGAAGCAATTGCCATGCTGAAAAGCTTATCCGGAAGTCAGCATCAGGTCATTACCGGGATGCATCTGATGTCGGTCACAAAAAAGGTTTCCTTTCATGCCGTCACGGAGGTCTGTTTTGATGAGCTCACCGAAGAGGAGATCATCTATTACGTGGATCATTTTGCCCCTTATGATAAAGCGGGGGGATACGGCATCCAGGAATGGATCGGGTATGTGGGGATCAACCGGATTGAAGGATCATTCTACAATGTGATGGGCCTGCCGGTGCATAAGCTTTATCAGTATCTCAAAGCGTTTTGAAGCGAGCGTATCAAGATAACCATCTAATCACGACCAACCAATGAAGCGGATCCTGTTTTTCCTGTTTCTCTCCACCCTGGCGACCTTCTCTTTTGCACGGGAGGGGATGTGGGTACCGACCCTGTTGGACAAATACACCATGGAAGAAATGCGGCAGATGGGATTTCGTCTCACTGCCGAAGACCTGTACAGCATCAACCGCAACAGCATGAAAGACGCGGTGGTTTTGTTCGGTTCGGGCTGCACCGGCGAGCTGGTGTCGGCCGGCGGTCTGCTTTTGACAAATCATCATTGCGGTTACGGAGCCATTCAGAAACACAGTTCGCTGGAACATAATTACCTTGCAGACGGATTCTGGGCAAGGTCGGCTGAGGAAGAGCTTCCCAATCCCGGACTGTCTGTCCGTTTCCTTGTCAGGATGGAAGACGTGACGGCTTCTGTCACAGAAGGGACCGGTAATCTGTCCGAAGATGAACAGACCCTGAAAATCAATGAGAATATCAGGAATGTCGAGAAAAATGCCAGTGAGAACAACAGCTACGAAGCCGTGGTTAAACCCTTGTTCCACGGGAATCAGTATTTTGTTTATATTTATCAGGTTTACAAAGATGTTCGTCTGGTAGGTGCGCCACCATCGGCAATCGGGAAGTTCGGAGGCGACACGGATAACTGGATGTGGCCCCGCCACACGGGCGATTTCTCCATATTCCGTGTTTATGCCGGTGAGAACAACGAACCGGCTGAGTTTTCCCCGAACAACAGACCATACCGTCCGAAGTCATTTTTCCCGGTATCACTTGGAGGGGTTAAGCCTGACGATTTTATTCTCGTGTTTGGTTTCCCGGGAAGTACCGACCGGTATTTGCCGTCTTATGCCGTTGACCTGATCATGAAACAAAGTGATCCGGACAGGATCAAAATCAGGGAGCAGAAACTTCGCGTACTTGATAAACACATGAACAAAGATGCGGGAGTGCGTCTTCAGTATGCCTCCAAGTACGCCGGGACGAGTAACTCCTGGAAGCGCTGGCAGGGTGAGGTAAAAGGACTGGCGCAGATGAATGCCGTTGCAGGTAAACGGGCTTTTGAGGACGAGTTTCAAAAGTGGTTCAATCAGAACGACTCGTTAAGGGCGGTTTATGGTGACGTACTCCCTCAGTTTGAAAAGTTATATGCCGGTCTGGCGCCGTATGACAGGGCGCACAACTATTACACGGAAATTGTGATGCTGGGTACCGACATCATGAGCCTGGCGGCATCTTTTGTCCGGATGGAGTCGGTGCTGTCCGGGATTGACGGGAAGCAGGCGTCCGGGTTCAGGGAACAACTGAGGGGAAAGATCAGCGATTATTTCAAGAATTATGATCAGTCTACTGACGAAGAAGTTTTCGTTCAGCTTATGAGACTCCTGAAAAGGGACTTGGACGCCTCTTTTTTACCTCCCGGATTTCATCAGCTCATGGAGAGCAACCAGGACGAGGCGCTTTTGAAGAAGATTTACCGGAAGTCCGTATTGGCCGATCAGAACAAGCTGACAGGCCTGGTGGGCAAGTTGGATGAAAAGACGATTCACGGACTTTTGAAGGACCCGGTCATTGCGCTTTACTCGCAGTTGTTGACGCACTACCAGCGGAATGTAGAGGTGGTGTACCGCGGCATCAGACGCGAAATTGAAGCGGTGCAAAAGCAGTATATGGCCGGTATCCTGGAAATGAACCATGGCCGGCCGGTTTATCCCGACGCCAATTTGACCCTTCGTGTGGCCTACGGTCAGGTGGAAGGCTATCACCCGTCTGATGCGGTCAGGTACAACCACTACACGACCCTGAAAGGGATCATGCAGAAAGACGACTCCGACACGGATGATTATGAGGTGCCGCAACGTTTGCGCGAGCTGCATGACGAAAGGGATTTCGGGAGTTATTCGGACGAAGCCGGCGAACTGCCCGTGGCCTTTATCGCTTCTGTCCATACGACAGGGGGAAACTCCGGCAGTCCGGCGCTAAACGCAAACGGCGAACTGGTGGGGATCAATTTTGACCGCTGCTGGGAAGGCACCATGAGCGACATCATGTTTGATCCGGATCGGTGCCGGAATATTATGGTTGATATTCGCTACGTTTTGTTTGTGATCGACAAGTTTGCCGGCGCCGGATATCTGCTGGATGAGATGAATGTGGTGAGGCCACGCTAGTTCCCAAAACGATAGATCAGGGACAATTGTTGCGATTGGTCGAGGTCACTGCCTTCGATCAGGTGGAACGACAGATTAAAGCGGCCCTGGATATGTTCTTTGTCGATGAATTTCCAGATAAGATCGGTCCGCAGGTAACTGTCCGCGTCATAAAACCGGTCGCCGTTCAGAAGATGGTGGCCCTCTCCTTCGTGAAGGGTGGCCCGGAGTGCGAAATTCCTGATTTCCCCATAAAGCTCGCCGGTAAAACTCAGGACGTTCATGAACCCGTCGGTGATATGGCGTTCCCTGAACGACGACTCAAGGATGCCCAGTTTGACAGACATTTTTTTCAAAGGGATGATTTTTTCCAGGTTTGCCCCGAGGTATAACACCATTCCCAGGTTATCCCGGATGTGTTCGTTATCGGGCTTCAGCGCGGTGTTTGCATGATGGTAAAGCGTGAGGAAATTCCGGAAGAAAAAGGAGCGGTAGCGCAGTTCGCCTGAAAAGCCGGCCATGAACGCTTCCCGTCGTGTTTCCGTTTGCCTTCCGGTCCAGTCGACAAATCCGCTTTGATGCCCCCAGGACCAGGCATACCGGCCGTACATCCCTTCGATGTTGGGACGGTAATACAGGAAGGTGTCGGTGAGAAGGGCCAGGGGATAGTGCAGCAGGTCTATCCTCGGGAAGGCGCCGAAATAAAAGACTTTCTGATCGTCTGCGTACTGATAGTAGGCGGTCAGTGATGGTTTGTGTTCATCCGGTTCGCTTCCGAACTCAAACAGATGACTTAGTCCGACACGGAAACGGTGGTTTCCTTCCAGTGTTGTCCCGACCTCCAGACTGGTACGCTCTCCCAAAATTGTCTGAGAATAAGCTTTCTGGCTGGCGAATTCGCGATTGTCGCCAATCCCGTGAAACCGGATCTGGTATTCCGGCTTTTGAGCGTAAGATCCGACCGAGAGGAGAATCAGGAGTGAAAAGATGATCGTGCGCATA
>CAZANK010000258.1:0-2701 GCA_964486235.1 uncultured Prolixibacteraceae bacterium
CAGCTTTTGTATCCTTCAGCATTCCGGTGACGCCGAAGTGGTGGCTACCGCCGTACAGGTGAATCTTGAAAAGGCAGTTATCCTGAACCCAGACCTGGTGATCGCGACACCGTTAACCAACCCTGAAACAATCCGTACGTTTGAAAAGCTTGGAATCGAAGTGTTAAGTTTTCCCTACCCGCGTTCATTCGATGAAATCTGTGAGAACATGATGGTGCTGGGCAGAAAGATAGGCAAGGAAAACGTGGCCGGCCGCCTGATTGCGGATACCCGGAAAAGATTGGAAATCGTGAAATCGAAGGTTCCGCGAAGGGATCAAAAGCCAACGGTTTTTTTCCAGATAGGTGCCGATCCGTTATTTACGGCGGTTCCCAACACGTTTATGCAGGATTTTATCGATTTCGCGGGGTGTCTCAATATTGCGGCCGATCTGAAAGTCGGGAGCATCACCCGGGAAACGGTACTGATACGCAATCCTGATGTGATCATGGTGCTGATGATGGGAACGGTGAGCAGGGAAGAAAAAGAAAAGTGGGAGGTCTACAAAAACCTGAAAGCAGTGAAAAACCACCGGGTTTTTATGATCGATGATGAAAAAACGTGCAGTCCCACCCCCGAACTGTTTGTGGAGGCGCTTGAAGAGATGATCGGGCTGATCTATGAGTAGCAAGAATCAATGGAGACCGGAAACGGGAATCCGGAGACCGGAAGATTAACGATTGCAGATCCGGTCTTACGACTTGTGACTTACTACTTATTACGATATGTATAATCAATTTAACCGTTTTTATTTTTGACAAGTTTATCTGGAAAATATTTCAAGTGGCTGATGGTCGTGCTGGGGCTGACCGCACTCCTGCTGATTTCCATGCTGATCTCGCTGACCTCAGGCGAAATGGAGATTGGTTTACCGAAAGCGCTGAAGCTTGCTTTTGGGGGGGGCGATGCGCAATCGCTGGATTACATGCTGGTAAGTCAGGTGCGTATGCCTCGGATCCTGCTGGGAATAGCAGTAGGTGGAGCTCTAAGTCTGGCAGGAGTGATCCTCCAGGGCATTTACCGGAACCCGCTGGTTGAACCGTTTACCCTGGGAATCTCCGGCGGGGCTTCGCTGGGGGTGGCGCTGACCATTGTGTTGGAACTTCATCGCACGCTGGGGGGTGTCATGCTCCCTTTATCCGGATTTGCCGGTGCTTTTCTGATGGTCCTTCTGGTTTATATCCTTGGTTCAGGGCGGGGAACGGTGAATGTGAACAAGATGTTGCTGATCGGGGTCATGATCAGCTTTGTGGCCTCATCGGGCATGATGTTCCTGATGTCGGTCAGCAATCCGGACAGTTTGCACAGCATGATCTTCTGGACAATGGGATCGCTCGATGAACCCAATACCGGGTTGATCCGGACCACGTTGGCCGTTACGCTGGTGGTCCTGCTCATCTCCTATTTCTTTGTCCGGCCGCTGAATGCCCTGCGCCTAGGTGAAGAAAAAGCGTATCATCTTGGTATCAATACCAATGTGGCGGTTCGGACATTGTTTATCCTGGCTTCTTTACTGGCCGGGGTAAGCGTGTCGGTCGCCGGCGTGATCGGCTTTGTAGGGCTGATCATTCCTCATTTGTTACGCTTATTTTTAGGGACCGACTACCGCATCCTGCTGGTCAGTTCCTTTTTGCTGGGAGGTTCTTTTTTGGTGTTGTCGGATGTGATGGCGCGCACCATCATTGCACCCAATGAATTGCCGATTGGGGTGATTACCGGCATTATCGGCGGTGCGGTGTTTATCTTGATGATGAGCGGGAAAAAGCATGGGGCATAGCGCAAAGAACATAGAGTGGGGAACGGAAACGGGAAGGCCGGAGACCGGAACACGGAGACCGGAGAAGGAAAACCGGAGGAGGGTGGCAAGGTGACAGGGTTGAATGGTTAGATGGCCTAAGTTCCTGGTATTATTACTTATTACTTACGACTTTTTCAGTCTTGATACTGGATACTGGATTCTGTTTATGGAGCAATTTTTCAACATACAGGACTTTTCGTGCGGATATCCGTCCTTCCGGCTATCCGGGGTCAGTTTTTCGCTTGAAAAAGGGGGCTTTGCGGGGATTATCGGTCCGAACGGGTCAGGGAAAACGACGCTTTTTCGCGGCATCACCGGTATACTCCCGACCCTTGAGGGAGCGATCAGACTGAAAGGGAAATCGATGAAATCGTTGTCTCTCCGTGAAAAAGCCAGGCAAATTGCCATTGTCACGCAAACAGCAGATGCCGACCGGATCTCCGTGGAAGATTATGTCCTGATGGGACGCCTGCCTTACTATAAACAGTTCCAGTTTTTTGAGTCCCGGAATGATCTTGACATTGCCCGGCGGTATATGCAACTGACCGGCATCGCCCATCACCGGGAAAAACTGATGACGGAACTGAGCGGGGGAGAGCAGCAGCGCGCAGCGATTGCCCGGGCATTGGTGCAGGAGCCTGATCTGTTGCTGCTTGACGAGCCGACATCTCATCTGGACATCACGCACCAGGTGAAGATACTGAACCTGTTGCAACATTTGAATACCGCGATGGGATTGACGGTGCTGATGGTCATTCATGACCTGAACCTGGCCTCTGAATACTGCGATGAGTTGATCCTTTTCAACCAGGGGAAGATTTTCACCCAGGGCAAACCTGCTGAGGTGATGACCTGGGAAACCAT
>CAZANK010000258.1:2801-5953 GCA_964486235.1 uncultured Prolixibacteraceae bacterium
CCGGGGTGAAAAGGGAATCCGGTGTGAGACCGGAGCTGTACCCGCAGCTGTAAGCCTTTGATGAATTTTCCGAATCCTCGCCACTGTTGGGCATCTGCCCGATGGGAAGGCATCGGAAAGTAAGGCGAGCCAGAAGACCTGCCAGAATCCGTACCGTTAATCATAGCTTTCGGGATAAAAGCAGTGAGATGAACAAGATCATCCCATTTATCCGGTTGCTCCTGCTGCTTCCTCACGGAATCGGTTTTGGACTGAAAAGAAAGTTTATGGTCAACATTTTTAATGTTTAACCATAAAATGGATGTCATGTTTTTTAAAAGAACATCAGTCGTTGGCTTAAGCCTGGTCTGCAGTCTGGCTGCCATGTCGCAGGTTGCAGATTCGATCAAAAATGTCGAAGTCGGGGAGGTCACCGTGATGGCCTCCCGTATGGGAAACCAGTTAAAGGACCTTCCGCAGAAGGTCGAGATCATTTCAGGGAGCGTGATCAGTTCCCTGCCGTCCGAAAACCTTTCGGAAGTACTGAAACGTACTACCAACCTGGATATCGTGCAGTACCCGGGACTTTCTGCCACGATCGGGATGAGAGGTTTTTCTCCCAGCGCGTTTTCACGCAGTTACACGCTGATCCTGATCAACGGCAAGCCCTCGGGAACAAACAACCTGTCGGCAGTCAGCATGGAGAACGTGGACCGGATCGAGATCGTCAAAGGACCTTATTCCGTTCTTTACGGGTCGGATGCCATGGCAGGGGTGGTCAACATTCTGACAAAGCAGGCCGCAGACGGCCAGGAAGCATTTGTCTCGGCAGAGTCGGGAGGTTTTGGATACTTGAAATTTAACGGAAGTTTTGCCGGAGCCTTGAACAACAGGTTATCCTTCCGCCTGGGTTTTTCCCACCTGGAACAGCGGCAGGATTACCGGATTGGAAAGCATAACCTGGTACACCTGTCAGAAACAGAAAAACTGATGCTGGACAAGAGCTCATATGGTGATAAAATGGAAAACTCGGCTTATGAATTGAATCATCTGAACGGGTTTCTCGGGTACCGGATTGACCCGCTCTGGCGCCTTAGCGGGGAAGGTACCTATACGTACTCATACGACGTGGGGATTCCCGGTACCTACTGGGGCAATTACGGACAAACCAAAAAAGATGTCAAACGGCTTAACCTGTTCGTAAACCTGGAACGGAACAGTGAGAGGAACCGTTTCCGCTTCAACCCGTATCTTTCAAACGAGATCGATCCAAATTATTCTGATAATACCGACGAGGGGTTCATCAACTTCGAAAGCAGCCGGAAGGAATATGGATTTCAGCTCCAGGATGTGCAGTCCTGGGGTAACCTGAGCGTGATGGCAGGGATGGACTATCGGATGGACGACTATGAGTCCGACCGCTGGGAGTCGAAGGGAACGCCCACCGATCCGTATAAGCCCGATAACGAGAAGGCCAATACGGCGTTCTTTGCCCAGTTGGCCTGGGCCTCATCTGTTTTCAGCATGAATGCGGGCCTGCGTTATGACCATTTTAAGTATCACATCGATGCCAATGAAGGACTTCAGGCCCCGGAGGCCAATGAAAGATACAGTACGTTCAATCCTTCGGTGGGAATGCAGATCGGAATTCTTAAAAATATGAAATTTCACGGGTCGTTCGGAACCGCCTTTTATGTTCCTGATGCTTACCAGGTGGCCGGAAAATACAGCGTTTTCGTTTATTATCCGGAATGGGATTTTACCTGGAGTCAGTCGTATGTAGGTAATCCGGATCTGGAACCGGAAAAATCCCAGACCATCGACTTTGGGTTGTGCTATTCTCTTCCGAAAAGCGGATTAAAAGCGGATGTGACTTATTTTTATACCGTTCATGATAATAAAATTGTTGAAGATAAGCTTGAGTCTGGCAACTATACCTTCATCAATGTCGATAAATCAACAATGAAAGGACTGGAACTCATGTCTTCCTTCGATTTTGGAAGTCTGTCAGACAGGGCATTCAAGCTGGAGCTTTATTCGAACTGGACCTGGATGTTTAAGAATGAATTGGAGGAAGAGGGTACATCAGGAACGGTTACCCGTGATATGCTTTATACCCGTAAATCGAATGGTAATTTTGGGATCATTTACGGTCCGAAGGATTACTTGTCGATGCAACTGAATAGCCGTTACATTGGATCGCGGCTCGAAGAAGATCCTTTTTCAGATATAAGAACTGGAATCACAACCGACGATTATTATACCGGAGGAGGCTATACCGCGGCAGACAAGGTGCTGAAACATCCGGATTATTTACTGTTTGACTATTCAGTCCGGTACAGCTTTAACAGTCATGTTGATTTTGGGATCACCATCTCGAATCTGCTTGATGAAAATTATTCGGAAAAAGATGGCTATAACATGCCCGGACGAAGCGTTCTGGCCCGGGTGACGTATAAATTTTAAAAGGGATCAGCATGGCAAGGATCACATTCATCACGGGCGGAGTCCGGTCGGGGAAAAGCCGGTTTGCCCAGCAACTGGCCGAACAGCGGTCTGACGGCCCGGTTTACCTGGCTACGGCCCGGATTTGGGATGATGACTTTGCCGCACGCGTCAAAAATCACCAGTCGGGCCGTGACCAGCGCTGGCAAACCGTGGAAGAAGAAAAATGGCTGTCAAAACATGATCTCGGAGGGAGGACTGTCTTGCTGGATTGTATCACCCTTTGGCTGACTAACTTCTTTTATGACCATCAAAACCAGGTGGAGGAAACGCTGGAAGAGGCAAAAAGAGAGTGGAAGGCGTTTGTCGCTTCCGATATCGACCTGATCGTGGTGAGTAATGAACTGGGAATGGGTGTCCATCCGGAGAACGAGGTCGCCCGCAAATTTGCGGATCTGCAAGGGTGGATGAACCAGTTCATTGCCCGTCAGGCCGATGAGGTTTACCTGATGGTTTCGGGCATTGCGGTGAAGCTAAAATGAACGGAGACCGGAACACGGAACACGGAAACCGGAAGAGCCTGCGAAGGGCAGGGATGAAATAATTAAGAGCTGCCATTCGCAGCACAAAATGAATCTTATCATGACTTTAAAAGAACAACTTCAACGGAAAATTGACTTGAAAACCAAACCGACAGGCGCACTTGGACAACTGGAAGAGATGGCCCT
>CAZANK010000259.1:0-5934 GCA_964486235.1 uncultured Prolixibacteraceae bacterium
ATGCTAATGCTACAGCTTATACTGAATTTGGAGTGCCCGGACTGCTTCGGTTGAGTTGCTTAAAAAAATTATTCCTGAAAATGAACTTTTTCCACCGAGACCTGGAACCAGTTGGGAAAGTCACCATGCATTTAAATCCTGGCGACAGGATACATGGTTAATGCCCAGCGTTCTGAAAGATTATTTTGGAGAAGCAGCAAATTTGGAAGAACTGGTGCAAAGAAGTCAATGGTTACAAAGTGAAGGTTATAAATGTATTTTTGAAGAAGCCAGGAGACAGAAGCCAATTTGTTCAATGGCTTTGAACTGGTGTTATAATGAACCATGGATTACGGCCGCAAACAACAGTTTAATTTGTTATCCAAATCAACCAAAACCAGCTTTTTATGCCGTAGCTAATTCATGCAGGCCATTTCTTGCCAGTGCCCGTATTCCAAAATTTTCCTGGACTGAAGGGGAAATGTTTTCAGTTGATATTTTTATTTTGAATGATATGTATGAAAATATTCCTTCGGGTAGATTGAATGTAAAACTAGTTACAGAGGGGCATGAACTGGAATTAATAAACTGGGATTTTGAAAGTGCCCAACCAAATCAAAACATAATCGGACCAACAGTCAGTACTATACTACCGAAATGGAATACTGATAAATTTGAGTTGGAGTTATTAGTTGAAGGACAAGAAAGATTTTCCTCCAGCTATACCCTTCAATATTACCCGCTGACTAAGAATTGACTTCAGTATTACCCGTTGGCGGAATTAATTTGTTAATAAAAAGCGAATGACTTAATGATAAAAAAGTCATGCATATTGTTGGTATTTAGTAATTTAAGGTTGCGAAACAAAAATCACATACCTAAGCACAACTTGAAGGTAAACTTCGACAAAATATTGAATATTTGCAAGTTAAACAGTGAAGGCCTGGTAAATGAGTTGGGCAATGTTCCACGTCTATGGCCGGTTCCAAAGTTTTCTGACCTTGCAGTCATATCATTGAGCATGATGGTAGAAGCGTTGGGCATTGATAGTGAGAACCTTCTTTTTTCAAAACTTAATGCTGAATACAAAGATGGTTTTCCTGACATTATCTCTCGCCGCCAGTACAATGACAGGCGAAAATCCTTATTCCACTTGCAAAAGGAAACACAAAGCCGTATGTCGAAACGGATCGATGAATTTGAAGATATTTACACGGTTGATTCAAAACCATTTCCTGTTTGCAGGTATGTAAGGAAAAACAGGTGCAAGATTGGCAAATGTGTTTTTAAACTGGACTCAATAATGCTTCCGGAATTTAATAGATATGCAATTCTCGCCATAGAATAGAAATAGTAAAAGATTTTATAAAATATAAAAGACTAAAAATATGAATATTATAAATATAGCAACACTTCTTTTGATTTGTTTGGTTGGATGTAACCCTGAAAACGATAATTCCAAGGCCCAAGACCATCTTCCTGTTAATAAAAGTGCCACACCTGAAACTGCTAAACTACTTAGTTACCTCTATTCCATTTCAGGCAAACAAATACTCTCTGGACAACATAATTCATCAAATAAATTAAATGAATGTTCAGATAGAGTGACAGAAATCACTGGTAAAAAGCCTTTTATATGGGGAGGCGATTTTCACCTATTGTCTGGTAATTATAGGAAACAAATGATCGAAGAAGCAATTCGCCAATATAAGGAAGGTTCAATTATCGCACTTATGTGGCATGCAGAACCTCCCAGTGATTTAGGATTGAACAAGGTGCCAAGAGATCACATTTGGACTATAATGGAGGATGAACAATGGAATGAACTTCAAATGTCAGGAACAGTACTCCATGAAAAATGGCTTACTCAGCTAGACGAAATTGCTGGATATTTAAAGCGACTTAAAGATGAAAATATTCCTGTTTTATGGCGTCCTTATCACGAAATGAATGGGGGGTTCTGGTGGTGTAAAAAGATCGGTGAAGATGGTTTTGTAAAATTATGGAAATCCATGTATGATCGATTTGTCAACTTTCATCATTTGGATAATCTAATCTGGGTTTGGTCACCAAATAAATGGAAATTAGGAGAAACAAAATATCAAATAGAAGATTATTATCCGGGGGATGATTATGTTGATGTGTTAGCCTTAGATATTTATGGGAATGATTATCGAAGAGAATACTATGATAGATTACTGGAATTAGCAGATGGTAAACCAATTGCATTGGGAGAAGTTGGACAATTACCTACTCCTGAGATTTTGACAGAACAACCATTATGGGTTTGGTTCTTGCTTTGGACAAATTATATTGATAAAGAAGTAAATAGTATAGATGAAGTTAAAAGGCTTTATCAATTTGATCGGGTTTTAACAAAATAGTTAATAGATTTCTTGGGATATTATGATTAAAGATATTGAAGAGACTTATTTACTGCAATCAATCAATACAAAGCAGTTTTATGTTGATGATATATGTATGTTGGAAGCATATGGAGAAAATGAGCCTACACTTTTACGTACAGTTTATAAAAGAAAAAAGATAATACTTAAAAATGCAAATTAAAAAATTAGAAAATATACAGAATTTTATTGATGCCGTCCGTTCGCGCAAAAACCCGATTGCACCGGTGGAGGTTGGTTGCAGTACCAACACGCTTTGTTGCATTGCGAACATCGCTACCGAACTGCAACGTCCTGTTAGGTGGGACCCGGCAACCTTGAGTTTTGGTGATGATGCGGAAGCTGCTAATCACAGGTTATACCACTATTAATACAGGAGACCATATTCTTTATAGTAGGGTCTTAAAATTGAATTAAATAACACGATTAATGATGAAAAGGATTTTTTTTTGTGGGAGGGTTACTTTCCTTTTAATGATTATATGCGGGCATGCATCAGGAGAAATAAGACTTCCGGCAATCTTTGGGGATAATATGGTTTTGCAACAGCAAACCGATGTCCGTCTATGGGGAAAGGCTACCCCGGGCAAAAAAGTCAAAGTGACTACCTCATGGGATAATAATGGCTACAGCACAGTTTCTGATAAAAATGGCAACTGGAAGGTTAAAGTCAGTACACCTGTGGCTGGCGGTCCGTATCAAGTCATTTTTTCAGATGGTAAGCGCTTGGTTCTGAATAATGTATTGATCGGGGAAGTTTGGCTGTGCTCCGGACAGTCTAATATGGGTATGTCTCTGAAAGGAGGCATCAATAACCCGGTTTTGAATTCAAACGAAGTGATCGCAACCTCAGCAAATGAATCTATCCGTTTATACACGGTAAAACGAAATACCGGTTTTGACCCGGTCGATGACTTAGAGGGTAGCTGGGCAACATGCGGTCCTGATCGTGTTGCTGGTTTTAGTGCATGTGCCTATTTTTTTGCAAAAGCATTGCAGGAAACATTGAAAGTGCCAGTTGGGCTTATTAATTCCAGTTGGGGAGGGACAGCCATTGAGGCATGGATGGGTGCAAGTGAGATCAAAAAGTTTGATTTTATAACCCTCCCCGATAAGTCAGAGACAGAAAGGTTAAATGAAAAGTGGCCAAAAACACCAACAATCCTTTTCAACACGATGATTTATCCACTCAGCGATTTTGTTATTAAAGGTGTTTTATGGTACCAGGGAGAAGATAATGTAAGAAAACCTGAGCAGTATGAGAGACTGTTACCGGGCTTGATCAACAACTGGAGGGAGGCATGGGCATTGGGAGATTTTCCCTTCTATTTTGCCCAACTGACGCCCTATGACTACGGGCAACATGTAAATTCTGCTTTTTTCAGGGAAGTCCAGGAAAAAGTATCCGTCAGGTTATCCAATGTCGGTATGGTTTGTCTTTTAGACGCCGGAGATGAGTTTAATATCCATCCGGCAAATAAAAAAGTTGTAGGTAGCAGGTTTGCCTGGCTTGCCTTGTCAAGAACTTATGGTATAAAAAGTATAGAATCTTCAGGCCCTGTACTGAAGGAAATGGTCATTGAAGGGCGGATGGTTAACCTGATTTTTGATCACGCCGAGAAAGGGCTGACCTCATTTGGCAAAGACCTTAAAAATTTTGAAGTTGCCGGCAGAAATAGAAAGTTTTATTCCGCAAAAGCATTCATTACAAGACAAGGGGTTACTCTTTTTTCTGAGTTTGTTAACGAACCGGTTGCGGTGCGTTATGCCTTTAAAAATTTTGTAACCGGGGATTTGTATAATACAGCAGGAATACCTGCTTCATCTTTTCGGACGGATGAATGGGATCAATGATTGTAACTAAACTTTAAGCGACTCCAGTAATAAACAACATAAAACACAAAAAGAATGAAGAAAAATCGGATTGATTACAATTTTGCCAGGGTACTATTGACAGGCTCCCTTATTTTAGCATGTTTTAGTAGTTGCACCAGGGAGGCGAACAAAAAAAATGATAACGGATATTTGGTGGCAGCCTATATCTGGCCATCATGCCATGACGATCCTTTGGGTCATGAGAAATTATGGTCGGAAGGGATTGCGAAACAGGTACCAATTAAATGGTGAAAACAAAAGAATTAAAGACGTTGCGCAGTAGGATGCGGAACTCAGACAGGACTGATTCCAAACAAAAACGGGATGCTCCGACACCATTTTTTTTATGGATGTCTTGGTGGACGATGTGTGGTAAAAAATCAAAATCTGCATATGATGAAAAATTTAAAATCGAAGTTAACATTGATCGTATTCGTTTTTTTAGGAGGGGAGCTCCTGTTGTCGTGCAATCAAAAGCTGCCTTCTGAAAACAACAATGAAGTAATCGAACCTGTCCCTGCAAAGGTGAAGATAGACCCATTGTCTCTCCGGTGGACTTTCGGCAACCATGAACCGGTTTCCATGTACAGAAGGATTGGAAGAAGATCCACGGGAGGGATAGAAGGAGGTGCTTTGTGGTTGGAAGACTGGCATCGCTGGTATGATAGTGAAGAATCTGCAAAATTGATGGAAAGCCTTGGGCTGAACATCCTGCACACCCGGTTTTATAAGGGGATGGGATGGGATTTTGAATCGAGGAATTTTCCAAGGGTAAAGCAATTCGTGGATAATTGTCATAAGCATAGTATAAAAGTACTTGCTTATACCCAGTTTACAACCCTGTATTATGAAACCATGATGGAAGAAATCCCGGACCTTGAAAATTGGGTCGCGTTGGATGAACATGGAGCTAAGCGCGTTTATCACGGCAGCGATTACTTTCGGTGGATACCGTGCACCAATACGCCGGAATTTGAGGCGTATTTAAAGAAAGTAATAAGGATTGCATTGGAAGAGGGCAATTTCGACGGGATCATGGTTGACAACAGCGATGCCCCTGCCTGTTACTGTCCGCGTTGCGTCGAATTATTCCGCGAATACCTTTCTGACAAGATACCCGATCCGGAAGAACGATTCGGTATTTTGAATTTTAAGCATGTATTACCGCCCGTAATGAAAACCGGTTATGGCGAGAACCAGGACCCGTTATACCAGCAGTGGGTGAATTTTAGATGTGAGCGGGTGTCCGCCCTTTACCAACGTTTATACAATTTTGCAAAAAGTTGCAACCCCTCGGCAATTTTTAGCGGGAACATTCAGAACATACGAAGGAGAGACATGGCAGGGACAGCAGCCCTGGATATGGCTGACATGGCAGATTGCTTTGACCTTTTCGTGTCTCAATCCGGCAATGCACCGGGATTGGATGACGGCTGTATCATCAATCGTGTCCGTGAGATGAAACTGTCAAAGGCGCTCAAGACGCCCATACTCGCACTTTGCGATGACGATGCAGGGGCACCGGAAGAGAAGTATGTCCTGACATTAATGGAAGATGCCGTATTTGGGGGCATCCCTACGGACAGGACAATAATGAAGCCGGATCGGGAAATGGTATCCAGGGAGCTAATTGATTTTCGCCGGCCAATTTTACAGCGGTTTAACCAGACCGTTG
>CAZANK010000260.1:0-5929 GCA_964486235.1 uncultured Prolixibacteraceae bacterium
GCCAACGGACAGGTATGGACCGGTGTTTCAACGAATGTGCGAAATCATTTTCCGGCCATGGAAGACCTTTCGCCGAAAGAGTATCCCGGCGAGAATCAGTTGAGCATCGCCTTTCGCCTGTCGTACGGCAAGTTCGACTATTTCAACGGAGGAGACCTGACGACCGGCGCACCCGGAAGCTGGCAGGATATCGAAACGCCGGTCGGCCTGGCCGCCGGGCCGGTCGATGTTTGCGAGACCAATCATCACGCGTATTACGACGCGATGGGGATGTCGTTCATACAGGCTGTCAGGCCGAGGGTTTTCATCATCCAGTCCTGGGCCCCAAGTCACCCTTCTCCTTCGGTCATCGCCCGGATGATGTCGTCCTGGACGTATCCTGGGCCCCGCGATGTTTTTGTCACGAACATGATGGAAGAGCCCCGGGTGGTGATTGGCACCCGGGTTGATGAAATGAAAAGTCAGCAGGGACATATCGTGATCCGTGTCAATCCCGGCGGTGAGCATTATATGATCTACATCCTGGATGATGCCCGGGAGAGTTTTAAGGTCAAATCGGTCCACGGGCCGTACACTTCCAATTAACTGGTATTTAAATAGTCCTCATGATGAGAAAAATTCCGTTTTATATCATTTTATTAGCAGGATGGATATCGTGTAAAAGCACCGGCGATCAGCCGGCTTTTGATCCCCTGCAGTACGTCGACCCTTTTATATGCACGAAGGGTGATAACGGTCAGTTATACCCCGGTGCCAGCTTCCCTTTCGGCATGATCCAGCTTTCGCCCGAAACGGAAGGCGATTCGCATGTCGGTTATTATTATGAGGATGAGTATGTCGAAGGGTTTTCCCACTTGCGGATCGCGGGAGGTGGTTCCCGTGGCAAGGGAGGCGGCTTGCTGATCAAGCCCGGGATCGGAACCTTTACCAGTAAGATCGATGAATTCAGGGAGAAATACATCAAAGCAGAAGAAGAGGCCTCTGCCGGTTATTACAAAACGGTACTGGAGTCGGGTGTGAAGGTGGAACTGACGGTGGCGGAACGGACCGGCTTTCACCGGTATACCTTCCCGGAAGCTAAAAAGGAAAACCGCTATGTGGTGGTGGAGCTTTCGCATAGCTATGTCGGTATGCTGAACGCCAGGCTGAACGTGAAGAGCGATCATGCGATCACGGGAATGATCAAATCGTTGCATAACAACGGCGGCGGTTACCACAAGATGTATTATGCCATTGTTTCGGATGTTCCCTTTAAGGCCTATACCAGTTGGAAAGGAGAGGATGCGGCAGCCGGTGTTCCGGTCAGGGAAGGCAATGACACCGGAGTCTGGCTGGAATTTTCAGGAAAGGAGCACGATGTGGTTCAGTTGAAGGTCGGCATGTCGTCGGTCAGCGAAGAGCAGGCCATGAACGAAGCAACAGGCGGAATCAGCGACTGGGACTTTGACAAGACGCGGAATCAGACTGCTTCGGTATGGCGCGAAAAACTGTCGAAAGCGGAAATACAAGGCGGGTCGGATGAACTGAAAACCATTTTTTATACCCATTTGTACCATTCCTACCTGGTTCCCAATATTTCTTCTTCGTCGGATGGGACTTATCGTGCTGCCAACCAGCCCGATTCCGTCTTTCATACCTCGGATGTGGCGCCCGACTTCACCTACTATTCCACGTGGAGCCTGTGGGACGACTTCCGGAAGTATTCGCTGGTTTCGCTGATGGAACCTGCTATTGCCAAAAATATTGCCCGGTCGTTGGTGGATTATTACAAACACCGGACAGGCGGGGACCGGCAGTACTGGCCCACGCCAAATATCCGGATGGAGTTTGCCGGGGCAGTCATCATGGATGCGTGGAACAAAGGACTGGGTGATTTTGACGCAGAGATGGCCTTCAAGGGCATGAAAGAGGATTATGAACGGATGCGGGTCAACAACCTGAGTGATCAGCTTGAAAAAGCGTACCATGCGTACTTTGCCCGGAAGATGGCGGAATCGCTGGGTAAAACCGAAGAAGCCGACGTCCTCGCCGAAGCCGCGATGGCTTACAAGAACTACTGGTGTGCAGGACAAAAGGACAATCAGGGAAACGTCCGTGGATTTTTTACGCCCGACGGAAAGCCGGTGGATGATGTGGAAGCCATGGAGCAAAGCGTGTATGAAGGAAACCTTTGGCATTACCGCTGGTTTGTCCTGCACGACGTGGACGGGTTGGTCGGGCTTGCCGGAGGAAAGGAAAAACTGTCGGATGACCTGGAATACTTCTTCGAACATGATTTTTACATGCACCTGAATGAGCCGGATGTCCACGCGCCTTTTCTTTTTAACTTGCTGGACAAGCCCTACCTGACCCAAAAATGGGCCAGGACGTTTACAACAAAAGAAGTTGTTCAGCTTTATCATAATCACGGACTTTTTGAACAGCCGGTGGTGAAGCGTATTTACCGGGCTGATCCGGAAGGATACATCGAAACCATGGACGATGATGCCGGCGCGATGTCGTCGTGGTTTGTGATGAGCGCCATGGGACTGTTTCCGCTTGACCCGGTGCAGCCGGTCTACCTGATCGGCTCCCCCGTTTTCCCGGAGCTGACCCTGCATTTGGATAACGGCAAAGATTTTAAGATCGTTGCGCGGAACGTCAGTGAAGATCACTTCTACATTCAGTCGGCCACCTTGAACGGGAAGGAATTTAACCAGCCCTGGATCGACTATACCACGTTGCTTGAAGGGGGTTTGCTTGAATTGGAAATGAGTGATCAGCCCAATCCGGAATGGGGAAAGTGAAGATCCGGTTTTTCATTGCAAAAAAATGATCATCTTTGTAAAAAGATGAACTGCCTAATCAAAACGAAAAAAATGAAGAAATTAGGTTTTTTTGCCGTCATGACGCTGTTCGTGGCTTGTCAGTCCAAACAAGAGACTTCAACCCTGCGGTTATGGTACAAACAACCTGCCCGTGAGTGGACAGAGGCGCTGCCCGTGGGGAACGGGAGACTGGGGGCGATGGTCTTTGGGGAAACAACGACCGGGCGGATCCAGTTAAACGAAGAGTCGCTTTGGGAGGGCGTTCCGGTCAACGACAATAATCCGCTGGCGTCGAAAAACCTGAAGCAGGTCCAGTCGCTGATCCTCGACGGAAAACTCGCTGAGGCGGTGAAGCTGGCGGAGAGCACCATGATCGGCACACCGCCGCGTGTTCGTTCCTACCAGACCCTGGGCGACCTTTTTCTCGATTTTGGAACACGTGAAGTGACCGATTATCAGCGGGAACTTGACTTAGAAACAGGAATTTGCAGGGTGAGCTATTCGGTCGGCGGCATCGGTATGACAGAAAAAGTACTGGCCTCAGCACCGGATAATCTGATTGCCGTTCAGTTGAAGGCGTCAAAGGGGGGCCTGAACTTGAAAATCAGGCTTGAACGCGAACAGGATGCCGTGGTGAAGGCGGAGGACGACATGCTTCTGATGACCGGACAAATCATCGATGAAGACGACCCGCTCACGGGGCCCGGCGGCGCTCACATGCGGTTTGAGGCGCAGTTGAAAGCGGTTAATAAAGGCGGATCAGTCACGCCAAACGGGGATGAGCTGCTTGTGGAGAATGTCCGTGAGCTGACCCTGTTGTGCACGGCGGCCACGGATTATCATCTCGAAAAACTGAATTTTGACCGTTCCATCGATCCGGCAGAACGATGCCGGAATATTTTGTCAAGGGTAGGAGGGAAAAGTTTTGACCAGATCAGGAAAACACACCTGGCCGAATACCAGTCCTTGTTTAACCGGGTTTCGCTCGACCTGGGCGGGGATGATCTTTCGTCGATGCCCACCGACGAACGGTTGAACGCGGTCAGGGAGGGGAAGGAAGACCCGCAACTGGCCGCCCTTTACTTTCAATACGGGCGCTACTTACTGATGGGAAGCTCCCGGAACCCGGGAGTGCTCCCTGCCAATTTGCAGGGAATCTGGTGTAAGGATTTTAACGCTCCCTGGAATTCGGACTTTCATACCAATATCAATCTTCAGATGAACTACTGGCCCGCCGGGGTTTGTAACCTGAGCGAAACGGCCGTGCCGCTGAGCAATCTTTTTGAACAGGTCCGGGAGCCGGGAAGCAGGACGGCCAGGGAAATGTATGGCGCGCGTGGCTGGACGTTGCATCATCTGACCGACGTCTATGGCCATACGGCCGTGAAGGATGGAATCTGGGGACTGTATCCCATGGGCGGACCCTGGATGACGTTTCCCTTGTATGAACACTATGCCTTTACGGGAGATGTGCATTACCTGAGAGCGAAAGCCTACCCGGCCATGAAGGGATCGGCGCAGTTTGTCCTTGATTTCTTGATCAGGGACAAACAAGGCAGGTGGGTGACTGCGCCTTCCAATTCGCCCGAGAATCAATATATCCAGCCTTCGACCGGCGAGAAGTTCTATATGACCTACGCGGCGACCATGGACATCCAGATTATCAACGAGTTGTTTAAGAACTGCATCGCCGCGGCAGGGATACTGGGAACCGATCAGGCATTCGCGGATACGCTGAAGACGGTCATGGCCGAACTGCCGCCGGTCAGGGTATCACAAAAGACAGGCGGGATACAGGAATGGGTGGAAGATTACGATGAAGCGGAACCCGGCCACCGGCACATGTCGCATCTTTTGGGACTTCATCCGGGAACACAGATTACGGACGAAATGCCCGGGTTGTTTGAAGCGGCCAGGACGACCATCGCCCGGCGGCTCGAAAAAGGCGGCGGGCACACGGGATGGAGCCGTGCCTGGATCATCAACTTTTATGCCCGGCTTGGCGACGGTGAAAATGCCTGGCACCATGTGCAGCAGCTTTTGGGCAAGTCAACCCTGCCCAATCTCTTTGATAATCATCCGCCCTTTCAGATTGACGGCAACTTTGGCGGGACTGCCGGCATGGCCGAAATGCTGATCCAGTCGCACGGAAGCGCCATCACGCTGTTGCCTGCGCTTCCCAAAGCCTGGAACAACGGATCCGTGAAAGGATTGCGGGCGAGAGGCGGCTTTGAGGTCGACATGGAATGGGCAGACGGACGTCTGCAAAAGACCATGATCCGTTCATTGCTGGGAAATCCGTTAAAGCTGGTTTGTCAGGAGAGAACCCTGGAACGTTCAACAACTCCTGGTGAGGAAATTGTCCTGAACGGGAACCTGGAATAAGCGTTGAAATTTTAAACGATTAAAAACACATAAAGGATGAACACTTCACGAAGGAATTTTATCAGGACTTCTGCCCTGCTTGGTGGCGGATTGTCGGTATCCACATCGGTTTTTTCGAATGCTTTCCCCATGGCGAAAGCAAAATTGGACGTAGGTATTTGCACGGGAGTTGATCGTCACGGATTAGTCAAAAATGCCGGATACACGTTTATCGAAGAAGGCGTAAGGAGTTTTCTTGTGCCGGCAGAGCCGGAGACGGTATTTTTGGAAAAGCTGGAAAAAGCAAAAGCATCTTCGCTGCCGGTGATGGCCTGCAACTCTTTTTTGCCCGGAAATATGAAAAGTGTAGGACCCGATCCGGCTTTCAGCGAGATTCTTCAGTTTGCCGAAACGGCATTTAAAAGGGCCAAAGCATCGGGTGTGAAGATCATTGTTTTTGGGAGCGGAGGTTCAAGGGCCATTCCTGAAGGGTTTTCAAAAGAGGAGGCCACCAGACAGTTTATTGCGCTTTGTAAGCAAATGGGACCGGTTGCCGCCAAATACGGTACTGTTGTTGTGATCGAGCCTTTAAATACCCGGGAGTGCAATTTTATCAATTCAGTGGCCGAAGGGGGCGAGATCGTCAAAGCGGTCAACCATCCGAATATCCGTTTGCTGGCCGACCTCTATCACATGAAAATGGATGGCGAAGGTCCTGAAAATATCATCCGGTATGGCAAACTGCTTCGTCATGTGCA
>CAZANK010000261.1:0-5924 GCA_964486235.1 uncultured Prolixibacteraceae bacterium
GGTGACACCAAAACAGAATCCGGATTTGTTGTCAATGACTACCTTCATCGCGCGGTGGTCTCTTTTACCTTTGTTAATGCCCACTCCAGTTGTCCTTCGCGTGTCAGGTTGCTGTTGTCGAGAACCAGGGCATCGTGTGCCTGCTTCAGCGGACCGACCTCCCTGCCCGAATCAATGCGGTCGCGCTCCCTGACATTTTCAAGGATCTCCGTAAAATGAACCGGCAAGCCTTTTGCCCGCAATTCATCATAACGGCGTTGTGCCCGTATTTCCGGTCTGGCTGTCATGAACAGTTTCAATTCAGCATGAGGGAAAACTACCGTGCCGATATCCCTTCCATCCATCACGATCCCTTTATTTTTGCCCATTTGCTGCTGCAGGCGGACGAGCAGACGGCGGACCTCTTCGATGGTGGCTACCGGGCTCACACAGCGGGAAACTGCAATTCGGCGAATCTCTTCCTCGACGTTTTCTCCGTTCAGGAACGTATCGTTATTTCCGGTATCCGGATTGAAACGGAATTCAATGTGGATCTCATCCAGACGTTTTGTTAATCCCTGTTTATCGACCTTGTCGCTTTCGGCGAGATGATGGCGAAGGGCAAAAAGAGCCACCGCGCGGTACATGGCCCCGCTGTCGATGTAAAGATATCCCAGCCTGCCGGCCAGGTCCCTGGCCAGTGTGCTTTTCCCGCACGAAGAATGGCCATCGACGGCAATGATGATTTTTTCAGGTTCTTTCAGGATCATACCGGCAAAGATAAAGTTTAATTGTCAAACTGCTAAATTGTCAGATAATCCAAAGAAAAAGGACACCTCAGGAGGCATCCTTTTTCGAGGGTGGAAGATCGGTCTCGAACCGACGACCTTCGGAACCACAATCCGACGCTCTAACCGACTGAGCTACATCCACCGTGTTTCAAATTTCGGTGCAAATATAGTATTTTATTTCAAAATTGTGCAACCATTTTATCCGTTCCAGCGTGCTAATTCTTAAAAAATTTAAAGCTTTTGTTTTTCAAGTACTTTACCCGAAGAGGTGACCAGTAAAAAATACCGGGTCAGTTCCTGGTCTCTGACGATCAGGTCATACTGAACGCTTTTTTCCTGGTGGATGGCAATCGCATTCATCAGTTCCCCGTGCGCTTTAGCCGTGCTCAGTATCTGAGCCGGTACCGAATGTAGAGACAGGTTGATTTTCAGGTTAAGAAATTCACCATTGCTTTTATAGGCGGCAATATGCTCCGTTTCATCTTTGTAAAAAACAGCTTCATAATGATTCTCTGTTTTGGACCATTCCGTGTTCAGCGGATTGTCAAACTGGTTATTGAATCCTTCTTTCACAGCCTGGGGAATGTTTGTTCCCTTATTACCACTCAGTATTCTCGAAAAGAAATTTTTTATGTCCATGCCCGTATCCTTTTTTATTGGTCGTAGTCGATCCGCGTGAAACCTGCAGTTTTTAAGACATGATGCAGGTTTTCAGGTTTGCTCTTTCTTATTGACGCAGAATTTGCGACAGGTAACTGTCTGAAAAAATTAATCTTTTTGAAAGCATTGTTTGTAAAGGTATATAACCCTTGTCCTGGCACGTTTCAGCCGCATTTTTACGGCGTCTTCGCTGACCCTCAACGTGGAAGCAATCTGCTTCCCGGAAAGATTATCCTGGTATTTCATGAGCAGCAGGGCTTTTTCTTCCGGATGGATCATCTCCATAATTTTCATCAGGTTCTCATAACTCAGATCCTCCAGGTCCGTTTCAGATTCGTCAATAATATCCGGGATATCATGTTCATTGTTCCATTGCGGATAATGCAGTTTTTTCTTCAGCCGCAAGTAGTCAATGGAATAATTATAGGTGATTGCGTAAAGCCAGGACGAGAAGGATGCATTCCCTTTGAAGGAAGGAAGCTTTTCGTAGGCCTTTGACAAAATATCATTGGCAAAGTCTTCTGCCTGATGCCTGTTTTTGATAAAACTATGGCATTTGTCGACCACTTTTTGATAATACCTTTTATAAAGGACTTCAAAAAGGAATGCTTTATCCTCCTGAACGATTTGTCTGATCAGTTCCTCATCACCGGCATGTAAAAATTCAGAGTCGCTCATACGTGTCTTTGAAGCTTTTTTTCTGTTTTTTCAGGGTCATCCTGGATTTAACAATACACTGATGATGCCCGCGCTGGTCGCGGGACCATTGCTGCAAAAATCGGATTTTTTTTTTGATCAGTCAGCGTTACTTCAATAAAATCCTCCGTCTAAATTGCGATTTCAATCATGATCTTTACAAAACGAAAATAATCATTACGTTTGAAATTGAAACAGAAAATTAAATTTTAAGAATTGACGATGAAAAAAAGTTTGATGGTTGTAGTGATGGCTCTAAGTGTTGCTGTCCTATTCAGTAGTTGCGGAAAAGTTCCGCAGGCGGAAATCGATGCTGCATTTGCCGCCCTGGATTCTGCAAAAATAGCTGGTGCCGACGTGTATTTAGCTGAAGACTTTGCAGCTCTTCAGGATTCGATGAAGGCTGTCACTGAAAGTGTTGAGGCCCAGAAATCGAAGTTCTTCGCAAGCTATGGCGACATCAAGGAAAAATTAGCTGAAGTAAAGGGGATGGCTGTTGCCGCTGTTGCTAAAACAGAAGCCCGCAAAGAAGAAGTAAAACAGGAAATCGCTGCGCTTCAGTCGGAAGTGGCTGCGCTGCAAAGCCAGAACAACGAGCTGGTTGCCAAGGCTCCCAAGGGGAAAGAGGGAAAAGCTGCCCTGGAAGCCATTAAGGCAGATATCGCGCTGATCGATACAGCCCTGGGTGAAGCTGCAGCACAGGCTGATGGCGGGGACTTAATGGGCGCTTTGGACAAAGCAAAAGCTGCAAAAGAAAAGGCAGTCGCAATCAACACGGAGCTGAGCGATGTGATTGCCAAGTACACAAAAGGGCGGTAATCATTGCCAAAGATTTTTGATAAAGGTTGATTTCCCCGAAGGTTCCTTCGGGGATTTTTTGTAATGATGCACAGGTCGGGTTCCGGCCTCAACTGAACGGTGCGATGATGCGCAGAAGGAAACGTAGACAGATTATTTTGGTGGTCGTGGCGGGAGTGGCCGTTCTGCTTGTGACAGGAGGAATGCTGATTTGGCTGACGCCGGAACCTCCTCAGGATGAGTTAAGGGAGGCGAGAGAGGCGCTGGCATCTGCCAAAAAGGCCGGCGCAGATTTGTACGTGGCACCTGTTTACCGGGAGGCGGAGCAGCTTTACGATTCCGCGATGGTTTGCTGGTCTGCGCAAAATTCGCGCTTCTTTCCTTTTCGCGATTTTGGAAAGATGACCGGTTTTGTCCAACAGGCGACCAAAAAGGCACTCGAAGCGGAGCAGATGGCCACGGAGCAATCGTCGAACACGAGCAAGCTCGTGAAACAGGGGGTGACTGAGTTGAGTGCCAACGTGGGCCTTTACGAACGGCGTTACAAGCACATGCCTCTGCCATCGTCTGTGATCAGCGACCATAACATGGGGAAGATGAAGCTGTCGGAGGCGAGGATCTCGCTCGAAAGCACCCGGTACAAGGAGGCCTATCAGCATTTTTTGAAGGCCGCGGAGCTGATCGGGCGGTCGAATCGTAAGGCCGAGAGCATTTTGACGGAGTGGTTTGACCAGTATCCGCAATGGAAGAAACACGGCGCCCAGGCGATCCTCATGTCGAAAGGAGGCAGAAGAGTGATCCTTGTTGATAAGTATGCGCATACGTGCGTGGTCTACCAGAGCGGTAAAATCGTCAGACAGTTTGACGTCGAGTTCGGTCCCAATTGGATGGGTTACAAAAGGAGGAAAGGTGACCGGTGTACACCGGAAGGCATTTACCGGGTCACCCAAAAAAAGGAGGGCGGACGAACAAAGTTTCATCGTGCGCTGTTGATCAACTATCCCAACGATGAAGACCGTAAGCGATTTGCCCACGACAAAAAGAGGGGTCTTATCCCTGCGCGTGCAGATATCGGCGGATTGATTGAAATCCACGGGATGGGAGGGAAAGGAATAGACTGGACCGATGGATGTGTGGCGCTTAGAAATAGTGACATGGATGCGCTTTACCGGTTAGCAGGCACAGGGACTCCGGTGATTATTGTCGGGTCACTGAAGCCATTGAGCCAGAAGGATTTCTGACCACTTCGGGCAACGGGTGGCGAAAATGACGGAATGGTTTAACAGTTTGGTTGAACACCATCAAACCACGTGGCCATATAACCTTATAACCATTTAGTTTTAATTATTTTTATCGTGAAAAAAGAAGCGTGGGGGGGCAGGTCCTATTTTGCAGGGTTGGCCGGCGGATGCCTGCTGGTCTGGATGTGTTGGATTTTTGCTGTGGTGCCGTTCCTGAAAAACACGGGATTTTTGCTGACGGTGAGTAACCCGTATCCGGAAGAAGCAGCCGGTATGCCTTCGTTGAAAGAACTAAGCGCAGACATTAAAAGTCTGCAACGAAAGCTGGAGCGATTGACTCCCGGTGGTGCCTACCTGGTCGTGAATACCTCGGAAAATACCTTCTTCTTATACAAAAGAGGAGAATTAGTCAGAAACGGGATTTGCTCGACGGGCAGCTACGTCAGGCTGGAGCTGAATGATGAAAAACATTGGGTTTTTGAAACACCCAAAGGAGCTTTTTCAATCCGGGGCAAGACCACTGCACCGGTTTGGAGAAAGCCTGACTGGGCGTTTATTGAAGAGGGGTTGCCCGTGCCTCCGGCCAATGATCCGTCGAGATATGAATATGGTGTCTTGGGGGATTATGCGCTTAGCCTGGGCGACG
This sequence comes from uncultured Prolixibacteraceae bacterium, assembly GCA_964486235.1. Taxonomy (GTDB): domain Bacteria; phylum Bacteroidota; class Bacteroidia; order Bacteroidales; family Prolixibacteraceae; genus JBCFBK01. Next base: position 4,812 of record CAZANK010000261.1, read on the forward strand.
GGTATCTCATACACGGCACCTTGTACAAGCGTTTTCTGGGCCTGCCGGTGACGCATGGCTGCATCCGTATGAATGATGAAGACCTGGAGGCCGTTTATAACACGTTACCCGTGGGGGCAAAGGTATTCATCTATTAGAGAAGAACAATGGCACAACTTTTCACCCGGATTAAGATGAAGATAAATTTCCAAAAACCGACACTGACGGGTCGTTCCCGTCTCATCCTGCGGGTTGTTTATGTAGTTTTGGCGGTCATTGCACTGCAGTACACCGTTTTTTCGGTGGCAGCGGTGCGTAAACGCATGAACGCCATAAACAGCCAGATCGATGTCAAATTATTAACAACCAGAGCGGTTAAGGAAGATACCGCGTATATTCGTTTGTACAAGGAGAAGGACTGGCTCGAAACAAGGCTTCAAATTGCCAGAACAGATTCCATCAGCCTTTCCGTGGACCTTTTGGACAGTGCCTTCCAGATTGAGCTGAAGGGGGTTGTCCTGAAAAAGTCCAAAATACTTGATTTCGACGCGGACCGTTTCCTGTGCCGGCTTCATCCGGCAGCCTATCATCATGTATTGGGAAAACAGGCAATGGCCGACACGGTGATCTCCTCCATTGTGAAACAACCGCTGATCATCAAAAAAGCGCCGAAAGACACTGCCGATGTGGAAGACGGAACGGTGATGATCGACACCTCAAGAGTCGAAGCTGTTCATTGGGTGCTGAAACTGGATAACCAGATCGTCCTGAAGATTGAAGGCGTTGACCCGGACCCCAGGGGTTGGTGGACCGGACAAAAATTCTGGTTTTTTCAAAACCTGGGACAAGCAGCCGGTGACCTGAGCCGGACGATGTTGTTTAAAACGCCTGAATATTGTCCCGTGATCAGGCTCGTTGTTCCCGAAGCCGACGCCCGCGCGTTTTACCGCGCTTTGCCGTTTAAACCGCTGGTCTGTATCCGGTTGTAGCTGTGGGTATTTTTGTTAGTTTTGCCGCCTTATTTGATTTTTTTTTATGGGAATGAAAGGTTTGTTGACCATCGGAATGCTGGTGGTATCTAGTGTCTGCAAGAAAACATTTAATTATCATGAAGTCAATAAGTTATAAGTAGAA
>CAZANK010000262.1:0-3927 GCA_964486235.1 uncultured Prolixibacteraceae bacterium
CCCGGGAAATCCAGCGCCGATGATGCCGTGAACCCGGCCCTCTGCCTCACGGGCTTCATGGTCAGGTTCCAGTCTGCTTCATCAAATTGTCCGAGTTCGTTTTTCGCCTCCGCATACATCAGCAGGACGTCGGCATATCGCAAATGAATGTAGTCATGATCGTCCTGCAGGTTTTGTCTCATTTCGTCAGGACAGGTATATTTCTTCACGCGGTATTTGGTGGGGCTTCCCTGAAAATACCAACTGTAAGCATTGTTTTCGTCGTAGGGAAATGGTTCCCCGGGTTCCAGATACATCGACATCCGTAACCGCGGATCCCTGTTTTCCCAAAACTCATCCGGATCATAACCAGGATCTTCCGTGATGGGAAGTCCGTTGATCGTGTAATAGTCATTTACAAGGTCTTCGAGCGGCGCAAAGGCAGGGTAGCTCGACATCGAATGCGCTCTTTCAGGAAGCTTGAATTTCACCGAAAAGATAATCTCCGTATTGTCTGCCCCCTGTCCGTCGAAGAACATACCCTGATAATCCGGATATAGCGTACATTTCCCCGACGAGATGACCGCAGTGGTGTATTTGACCACATTCCCCCAATCCCCGGCAAAAAGGTAAACCCGGGCCTTACAGGCACGGGCAGAGTTTCTCACCGCATGGCCATCGGAAAAACTCACGTCCGGCAAGTTCGTTATCGCAAAGTCAAGGTCTTCGTGCACCTGCTGCATGACCAGAGACACATCATCGCGACCATGATAGCAGTCGTCAATAACAGGGGGATGGACGAATAACGGCACAGCGCCGTAATTGTAAACCAGCTCATGGTATGCCAATGCCCTGAGAAACCGCGCTTCCGCCTCATACCGGATTTTGAGCGGCTCATCCATTTCACATAATTCAAGCTTTCCAAGAAAAATATTCGCCGAAGAAATCACGTTGAAACAGGCGGAATAGTATCCTGTCCAAAGACCTGAAGAGGTAGGTGTAAGCTGGCCGACATGAAAATGGTTTCCCCAGTACGAGGTTGCCGAAGCATAGCCATCGTCAGTCATAAAGTCAAACCTCAAACGGGAATACTCGTCACCTGCCGCCGCCGAAAAGAAGCGGTGATACAGTCGGGCATAAACACCAGAGAGTCCCATTAGCGCATCATCCTGGTCTTCCCAAAAGGTCATGTCGGTAATCGAATTATGAGGGGCTTTGTCCAGAAAGCCTTCGCAGCTTACCAGTAAAAGAGCTGCCATCATCAATGCCGTGTATATATTCTTTTTCATCATCATCTTCATTAAAATGTCAACGAACTAAATTCATAATTTAAGATTGATCCCCAGGGAAAAAATCCGGTTGTGCGGATAATCAAGATTATGGTTCCTGATGTCAACCCGCTCAGGGTTCCCGCTAAACCTCATCTTATCCATCAGGAACAGGTTTTGTCCTGAAAAATAAATTCGTATACTTTTAATTCCCTTTTTCCCAAATACCGATGCCGGAACCTGGTAGCCGATCGTAATATCCTTTAACCGGATATAATTAATATTATTCAGATTCCAGGTCGAAACATAAGAAGTAGCCGGATCATTCCTGGCTAACGTTAACATCGGGACCTTGTTTGAACGGTTAGTGGTCGTCCAGGCATCTTCCCAGATTTTATCGGGCTCCATTCCCATGTAAAATGGCCAGGCGCCCGATTGGGAAACGATGTATTTGCGTCCATAAACACCATAGAAGAAAGCGGACAAATCAAAATTTCTGTACCAAAATGAAAGGTTTAGTCCCCCGTCAAATTTCGGGTAGGCGCCATCCGCAACAACCCGGTCATCAGCGTCAATAACCTGATCGTCATTCTGATTCTTCAGCCGGATTGCCCCGGGATAAACCTTATAGGGATGGGCAGGCGCAGCATCGATCTCCCCCTGACTTTGAAAAATACCGTCAAATTCGTGCAGGTAATAGGAATCATACGGCAATCCCTCTTCACGGATACACGTGCTGGATTGGGTGATTTCCCTGGCCCCGTATTTTAAAAGTTCATTTTTATAATGTCCCCCGGAAAAGTCGATTTGATAACGGATTTCGCCAATTTTCCTGCCGTGACCTAAGATGAACTCGTAGCCTGTATTTTTCATTTTACCCTCATTCACCGTTGGACCACTCAAACCCAGGGCACTTGGCACTTGTAAAGAACGAATAATCCCCGATGTCCTTTTATCATAAATATCAAAGGATAAGGAGACAAGCCCTTTCAATATGCTGACGTCAACGCCGGCATTCGCAATGGTGGTCGTTTCCCAACTGATTCGCTCATTAGGAAATTTACTGATATAAGCCCCTTGCTGCGCGGCCTCTGAAAAAATGTAATCCCTCCCGAAATTGATGTTGTCCTGATAAGGATAAGTACCGACGTCCTGATTTCCGAGCTGTCCCCACGATGCCCGGAACTTCAAATTGTCCATCCAATGCACGTTTTTCATAAATGATTCTTCAGAAACCCGCCATCCCCCTGAAAATGAGGGGAAAAATCCCCAACGATAATCGGGGTGAAAACGGGAGCTTCCGTCATACCTAAAAGAGGCTTCCAGCAAATACCTGCCCTTATAGTTATAATTGAGCCGGCCAAACAAAGACATGAGCCTCCAACTGTAAATATCGCCGCTGTTCTTAGCCTCACTGGTGCTGCCGGCCGACAAGGCATCCAGGCTGTTTGACGGGAAATCTCTTCTGGATCCCTGAAGATCCCTGGTGTTATAATCGTCAAGACTCACACCAAGGATCGTATTAAGATGATGCGAATCCTTCAGACTTTTGCGGTAAGTCAACGTCGAATAGAACGTGTTAAATTTTGTGACATACCATTTTTCCGTAAGCATATTCCGGTTTTGGTCTCCCCAGTTCCTGACGAAATCGTTTGTCCAGTACGTGTAGGTGGCAACGCCGCTTTTTTGATGATCTGCTAACGTCTTATTGGTATACTGCGTACTTCCGTTTATCTCCCACGTAAAGTCTTTCAAAAAGTGGAATTTTAAATACGCGTTAGCATGACAATGCGCGTTAAACACCTGAATGGAACGTCCGTCAAGGGAGGCTGTCAACGCCGGATTGTGATTCACGCTTTTATCGGGGAAATCCCTGTCCACCCAGTTCCCTTCGGCATTTTTAGGTTCATAGGTCGGCCGGGCAGCCCATATTTGCCACACGATGTTCCGTCCGCTGGAATTTGACGTTGTCTCGCCATAAGGTGACAGCTTGTCGGTATAACTCAACAAGATATTCATCCCATACTCGATATGCTCATTAACCTTAAAATCAACTTTCATCTTGCCCGTATATTTTTTGAAAGTATGCCCCCTGATGGTTCCGGGTTGGTCAAAATAGCCAAGCGACACGTTATACCTGGCTTTTTCCGTACCTCCGTGAAGGCTGAGATAATGATCCTGTACAAACTTGTTGGTAAGCATATAGTCCCACCAGTCAAAATTAGGTGCGCCCGGATTCGTGTAATAGGCCCGTTGTTCTTCCGTATAGGCTTGATTGGCTACCCCGGTGTAGCCATTATCAATCATGTTTTGAACGGCCCGATTGTTAATGTCAATGTATTCCAATGAATTGGCGCCCACCATCATTTTATAGCAGTTTTCAGGACTGTGTATCGCCAGATTGGTATTGTACTCGATCGTCATTGGCCCTTCCTTTCCCGACCGGGTTGTGACAAGCAGGACGCCATTGGCGGCCCTGGCGCCATAAATCGCACATGAAGAAGCATCTTTCAAAACCGATACCGATTCAATATCTTTGGGATTGATTCCTGATAAGGAGCCCTCTACCCCATCAATGATTACCAGAACCTGATTGGAAGCGCCGTAAGAAGTCAGGCCCCTCAAACGCACCGTGAACTGTTCGTCTCCCGGCTCTCCGGTCTGCTGAATAATCTGCATC
>CAZANK010000262.1:3937-5885 GCA_964486235.1 uncultured Prolixibacteraceae bacterium
CCCGGGAGCCTTACCCTGAATGGACTGCAGGGGATTCTGCACCGGGATATCCTTAAAATCCTCGGCATTGACCGAAACAATGGAACCGGTTAGATTGACCTTCTTTTGGGTTCCATATCCGACTGCGATCACTTCTTCCAGGCCTACGGCCTCCTCCGTCATCACGACGGTTACGTGTAATTTTCCGCCGACTGGAACCTCCTGGGATTTCATCCCTACAAACGAAAACAAAAGGATGGCATCAGGAGCGACACTTGAAAGTAAATAATTACCCTCTGTATCAGTAATTGTTCCCTGGCTTGTTCCCTTTATTACAATACTCACTCCCGGCAGTGGCACGCCAGATGAATCAGTCACTTTACCGGAGACAGTCCGGTTTTGCTGTACCACGGTGTTTTCATCGTCGTTATAAAGCATCACTATACGATCCTGAAACTCGTATCTGATCTTTGTTCCGTCAAACAGGCTCTGCAGAATTTCATCAATAGTCTTGTCTTTGACGGACACGTTTACCTTCAGATCCAAATCGACAAATTCGGAGCTGTAGGCAAAACGAAATTTACTTTGGCTTTCGATGGTTTGCAACACTTCCTTGATGGTCGCGTTTTGCAATTCAAGATTAAGCCGGGTGATCTGGCTATAAGAGTTGGCAGTGACCTGCATCAACCCCAACAGAAGAAAGAAAACTATTAACCTCATAATCCTTCCTGTTTTCGATTCTACAAAAGGGGGCCATGCTCCCCTGATTAATGACTTTTTTTTCATAATTTTGTCTTGATTTTAAAGGTTTACTGAAAATGTCATTTCCATGACAGGTTAACCACAGGAAAGTGTTGCCACACTTTCCTGTTTTTGTATGAATCTGTTTTAGTTTTCATCTTTCAAATTGATGGTATCTCCTTGCTGAACTGCCTGTACGGGTGCTATTTTAGCAAGTAAATCAAGTATTTCCGGAAGCGATTCATTTTCGATACTGAACGTGAACGGGACATCTTTGATGGCCGGGTCAACTCTAAACTTCTGATTATACCGTTTCTCCAGCTTCAATACAACTTCCTTCAACGGCAATTCATAGATTTGAATAACCCCGTTTCTCCAGGAAGTATAATGCTCCGGATTAACCACTGCCTTCTCAAGTGTTTTTTCAGACTTCTTAAAAAGAGCCATCTCATTGGGAACTAAATTCGTGATGGGCTTATTATTTGCAGACTGAATATTCACCGACCCTTCCTCCAGGACGACTTTCATTTCTTCAGCATCTTTGTAATTGGAGACACCAAAACGGGTTCCGGTTACCCTGACTTTCAACGTCCCCAAATCGACGATGAATGGTTTTTCTTCATCTTTAGCAACTGAAAAAAAGGCTTCACCCTCCACTTTTACTTCCCTGTTATTCAAATTAAACTGATGATTGAACTTTAATTTTGTACCGGAATTGATCCAGACTTCCGTCCCGTCGGGAAGCGTCATTCCTGAAACCTGCCCATAGCGGGTATAAATTTCAGTGAACATGGGCCCGGGTTCTTTCCTTGAACCGGCATAATACAAAACAGCGGATAAACCGATCAGTAACAATCCAACAGCAGCAAATTTATAAATCCTCAACAAGCGATGTGCCGATTTGAGCTGACGTTTCTCCGCGATCCTTTCGCCAATTCGGAGGGCATTTAGATCTCTTCCCTTTAGATCAGGGCCATTGGCCCAGTTGGCCCACCATGCCCTCTTTACTGACTCGAAGTATCCCTGGTGATCACCCTCTTTTATCCAGCGAAGCAGTTCCAGTTGTTCTTCTTCCGTTAACTTTCCTTCAAGGTACTGATGAATTTTATTTTCCATTTTAATGCGCTTTCACACTCTATACACCATCACATGAAAATCCCTACCCCACAATGGGAAGATTAGAAGATTAGAATATCAGAAGATTAGAATAAAACGCCACCTTAAACCT
>CAZANK010000263.1:0-5884 GCA_964486235.1 uncultured Prolixibacteraceae bacterium
GCTTGTTCATCAGTGATGAGACGTTGAACGATGTCTGCTCGCTTGTTCAGAAAAACGGTCTCGTGGTGGTTACCTCTGCCCGGTTCGCCCCAAAGAGGTTCGTGGAGGTATACGCGGGCGGGACGCAACAGTTTGAAGACGGGAAAGGAGCGTGGATCATCACCGATGATATGGCGGCCAATGAACTGAAAGAGATGGTGAAGCCATTCCTTGGGAGCGAGGATGAAATTGTTTACCGCTTTACGGGGAATCGAAAAGTTGTCATGAAGATCTCGGCCGACGGGAATGAACTTGACATCCGGAAATCAGGGTTTTAGTCCGGAAACGTGCTTGCAGGAACCCGGGGTTCGTTTCCATTTTTTACTGACAGGATATTTTAATACCTTTATCGCGTAAATTGTGGGGAAGGAACCAAAAAGGTATTTTTTTTGAATGGCGGGATTACCGGAGCATCATCAAGACAAGACCCTGTGGCAACGTATTAAAGCAGGAGACAGGCAAAGTTTTAACACGCTTTTCAGGGAGCGTTATGCCGAATTGTATTACTATGGGATCAAGATCGTTGCGGATCAAGATTTTGTAAAAGAATGTATTCAGGAGGTGTTTGTCCGGGTCTGGGAAACGCGTGACACCCTGGCCGATGCTGAAAATGTGAAGGCTTACCTGATCGTCTGCCTGCGGAGAATGATGCTGGTTCAAAAGAAAAAAAACACGAAAAAACGGCCCGTTGAAATTGAGCAGCTCGAAAATTCTGTCTTCTTTTTTGATGTCAATGAATTCGAAAAGCATGAAGGAATTTCGGATCAACTGCGCGAGGCGCTGTTGAAGGCGATTAATTCATTGACGGTGAAACAGCGGGAACTGGTCATGTTGTTCTTTTATCACGAGTTGAGTTATTCTGAAATTGCGCAGATCACCGGGATCAGCATCCCGGCTGCGCGAAACCTGATGTACCGTACCCTGATCCGTCTCAGGGAGTCTATCGGAGAGAGTTCGTTAAGGTCAATGAAGAATCTGTGTTTTTTGTTTTTCTCCCCAAAATAGATACCCTGCTTTCAACGGGACTATTCACCAAAAATTCAAAAGCTGATTACTTCAATTTAATTACTACCTTTGTGCCCTTTATTGATCCTCCTGTCCGATTGCACGGTGTTGTTCGATTAGAGGATACTTAATTTATTTTATGAGATTTGAAGAACTGAACATTATCGCGCCTATTTTAAAGGCGCTAAAAGAAGAAGCGTATACAGAACCCACCCCGATACAGGCAAAAGCCATCCCACTCATCCTTAACCGGAATGATGTATTAGGCAGCGCTCAGACCGGAACCGGTAAAACAGCCGCATTCGCGATCCCGATCCTGCAGCATCTGTTTCTTGACCGCAGGCAGACCAACCATTCGCGTCAGATCAAAACGCTCATTATCACGCCGACGCGTGAACTGGCCATTCAGATTGGCGAGAGCCTGGATGTTTACGGAAAATACACGGGAATCAAAACGACGGTCATCTTTGGCGGTGTCAAACAAGGCGCCCAAACCAATATCCTTCGCAGCGGAGTGGATATTCTTGTTGCTACTCCCGGAAGGTTACTGGATTTAATGGACCAGGGCTATGTCACCCTCGATCAGATCGAATATTTTGTCCTCGATGAGGCGGACCGGATGCTCGACATGGGTTTTATCCATGAAGTCAGGAAGATCATTGCCAAACTGCCGTCGAAGCGCCAGTCGCTGTTCTTTTCGGCAACGATGCCTGACAATATCGTTGAACTTTCGTCGAAGATCCTGAAAAACCCGAAAAAAGTTGATGTGAGTCCGGTATCGTCTACCGCCGATACCATTCAGCAGTATTTATACTTCACCAACCGGAATGACAAGAAAGACCTGATCCTTCACATTCTGAAAGATCAGGCGATTGACCCGGTGCTGTTGTTCGCGAAGACCAAGTACGGTGCCGACAAGATCGCCAGGCATCTGAAAAAGCAAAATATCAAATCAGAGGCCATTCATGGCGATAAAGCCCAGAATCAACGCCAAAAGGTGCTGGAGAAATTCAAGAACCGGGAGATCCGGGTTCTGGTGGCTACCGACATTGCCGCACGGGGCATTGATATTGACAAGTTAAAATATGTGATCAATTACGACATTCCCAATGTCGCCGAAACGTACGTTCACCGTATCGGAAGATCGGGCCGGGCGGGCGACGAAGGCATTGCGATCTCGATGTGCGAACCCGAAGAGAATGCCTATATCAAGGACATCGAGCGGTTAATCAACCAACGGATCAATCGTGTCGAACAACATCCTTTTCCGCAAACGGATAAGCCGATGACCGACAGGGAGAAAAAGGAATTTGAAAAAGAAAAGCAGAAGAGGAAGCAGGAATTTTTTGCTTCCAGGAAAAAAGACCCGACCCGGTCAGGTTCCTCCGGCTATTCCAGAAGGTTTGCCTGAGAATGATTTATCCAATCAGGTACATCATGCCGTTGGCCGGCATAATGGCTGATACCGACCGGATGCCGGTTCCTTCTTTCTTCTCCTTCCGGGCCAAAATAACCGTGGTTGCCGTGCTGCTGTATATTCCGCCAAGCACGCCTGTCAGCATCATTCCGTCCAACGGGTCGCCATGATGCAGGTGAAACTTAAAATAGCAAAAGAAGCTTTTCCGGACACGCTCCTCTCTCCTGTCGTTATTGTAATTTCAAAATATTGCCAGTAAATTGCTACACTGGCAACCATATCGCCGGTTTATAGCGAATTGCGTTTGCGCGGGATGAATTATTTTTTTAACAGCCAGTCAATAACATTCAAATGTTCTATGCCGTCGATTTCTCCGGTAACGGTATCGGTTGAAATGATGAATTTCGGGTAATTATCGGCTATTGCTGCCAAGGGTCTGATTTCTCTTTCGGCTGTTTGCGGATCAGCCATAGTCCAAGTTACCTGGTAATACTCGAAGCGATTTTCCTGTGTTTTTACAATAAAATCGACTTCGAAAGCACCTATTTTGCCAATCCAAACTTGTTTTCCGTGTCTGATAAGTTCCAAAAAAACAATGTTTTCCAAAATATGTCCAAGATCTTGATGTTGAAATTTTCCAAGTTTAAGATTTCGGAAACCAATATCAACAAGGTAATATTTTTCCTGCGTTGCCAATTGCTGTTTTCCCGGAATATCAAAACGGTTGACCTGATAAAAAACAAACGAATCGCACAGATATTTTATGTATTTCTCAACGGTATTGTGGTGAATATCCTGTCTGTCTGCTTTCATTGCTTTTGAAATGCTGCTCGGCGACACTTGGTTGCCAATGTTGCCCATCAGATATTTTGCCAAATTTTCAAAACTCCACATATTTTGAATGTTGTAGCGTTGCTTTATATCTTTGTCAATCACAGTATTATAAACATCTTGAATATACCTGTTTTGAATATCAGCGCCGTGTTTTCTCAATAAAACGCCCTGCGGCAACGAAGTTTCATAAAGATAATTTCTGAACAGTTCGTATTTGTCGAAATGTTCGGTTTGCTGCGCCATGCAAAATTCTGTAAATGAAAACGGCAAAATGTGAATGGTAATATAACGACCTGAAAGCAAAGTCTCCAGGTCTTTCGACAAAAAGTAAGCATTTGAACCTGTAACGTACAAATCAATGTTTTTTTCAACGAAAAGCCCATCAATAAGCCGTTCAAAACCTGTAATCTGTTGCGGCTCGTCAATAAAAATGTAGTTTAGTTTATCGGGTTGTAATTTGGCAACAATATGGTTATAAACAGTTTTCCAACCGACATTTTCTTCAAAAATCGGTTTTTCAAAATTGTACATCTGAATACAGTCGTCAGAAACGCCCAAATTTCTCAATTTGTCGGCAAAAATTTCCATTAAAGTTGATTTTCCCGAACGGCGAAGCCCTGTAATCACTTTGATTATATGCTCGCCCTTCAACTTTTCCAACTCCTCTATAAAGTTTTCCCTATTTATTATACTACTCATAAACAGTTATTGATATCTTACTTTATCAAAATTTTAAAAAAATAAAAGTTTTGACAAAGTTGCTGTTTCTTTCTGATATTCAAAAATTTATTTTTCAACACTTTTTTTATTTTTCCATCACAGTAAGTTGGTCCGGCGGCGGCTTGGCATCCGGCTCAGGAACCTTCCACCTGTTCGGATCACCGGATATCGGTGTGGGTGATCCAGACCAATCCGGGTTGGTATCTTCCGGCATCGGTCGGATCAGCCTTCTGATCACCGGGATGGCGCGATACGAAGGTTTTCCCGTCCGCCCTGCGGCGACGATTACCCACCTTGGCCTCTGAGGCCGTCGGTTGCCAGGTTTTTACTTGATTCTCCCATAAAATTTACGTTCAAAATTAAAAATTGATCTTAGAAGACGCCTTCACAGCGCTTTATTACCATAGTCGAAATTGATCCCTTTTGCTGCAAAGGCCGGGAGTTGGGTAAATTTTTTTTGAAAAAAGTGTGAAAAATTTGATGATGCTTTTTGGATTTCTCTCTCTATGGTAGCAAAATCGTTTTTTGATTTGCACCATGAGAAGAACGGAAGATATTTCGATATTGCTGACAGACAAAGATTTCCGAAAGGTACTTTCGGAATGGAACAATCTTGACGAGATCTTAAAGGCGGAGGTATTCAAAAAATACGGGCTTACCGCCGGAGAGATGGAGATTTTGCGGCAACTATGGTTGGGTCTGGATTTTCGCCGGCTTGAACATCCGGAAGCGGTGGTGGAGGAAGCGCTGAACGAAACCGTCTGGAAACTGGCCGAACGAAGGATCAAACCTGTCGGAAAAACAGCAGGACGGCAGCTTTATGACGGCTTTGCCCGGGTCGCTGCCATCCTCATCATTCCCCTGATTTTGTACACGGGCTATGTTCAATTTTATAAAGCTGAACCGGCCCCCTTGGCGACAGTGTCGCAACTGGTCACCGTAAATTCACAGCCTGGGACCGTGACCAAATTCATCTTGCCCGACGGAAGCCTGGTTTGGCTGAATTCCGGGAGCACAGTCTCTTATCCCAATCCATTTCATGGCCTAACGAGAGACGTCTCCTTAACCGGCGAAGCCTATTTTGAAGTCGTAAAAAACAAACAGACGCCAATGATGGTATCGGCGGGTGACATGCGTGTCAAGGTCTATGGAACCACGTTTAATGTCAATGCGTTTTCTTCGGAGCCGTTTGTAAAGGTGACCCTGGTTGAAGGATCGGTTTCCCTGTCGTCCCCGGCGGGAAAACTGGACGGGAAAGAAGAATTTTATATTAAGCCGGGTGAGACGGTTACGTTTCACGGGGATTCGAAGAAATTGGTCGTCCAAAATGAGGATCCCCATTATTATACAGCCTGGAAAGACGGCGTTTTGATATTCCGGAACACGTCTTTTGAAACGGTTTTAAAGCAGCTTTCGCGGAAGTTTGGCGTTGATATTGAACTGAAGGATCAAGTACTGGCGGGCGTCCCGATGGATGCGCGGTTCAGGGATGAGAGCCTTTCCGAGATACTAAGATTGTTATCGGCCAGTACGCCGTTTACCTATTCTTATGAAACGCCTGGTAAATTACCTGACGGCACCTATGAAAAAAGCAAAATTAACATCAAAAGAAAATAAAACGAGATTGCTTATGAACAGATAAAATGCAAGGAGAAGTTAGCGGCTCCCCCTTGCATCACTCAAATTAATCAATTTCTTACAACCAATTAATGAACACAAAAGTATGGAAAAAAAAGTGGTTAACCTTTCAGAAGGCACGATAAAATGCTTTCTGAAAAAAAACTTATTGAAGATGAAGCTAACTGTCCTGTGCTTGTTGCTGAGTTTTGCCCAGCTTTTGGCATCCAAAGGATTTTCGCAATCCCAGGC
>CAZANK010000264.1:0-5880 GCA_964486235.1 uncultured Prolixibacteraceae bacterium
AAGCATTTCACGGCGGTTCAGCATGCAGGCCCCGCAATGGATGATCAGCTTATAGTCAGTGATGTTTGACGGAAAATCATGCCCGCGCACGTGGTCAAACTGCAATTTGCCCCCAACATACCGGGTCAGCCATGCAGGAATCTTCACCGTGCCGATGTCCTCGTCAATCGGGTGGTGTGTGCAGGCTTCCGAGATCAGGATATGATCGCCCGGCTTCAGTCGGTCGATCGTCATGGCGCCGCGCACCAGTTCGTTCAGATCGCCCTGATACCGGGCAAAGAGGATCGAGAAGCTGGTAAGGGGAATTTCGGGTGGAGTATCTGCGGCTACCTGCAAAAAAGCCTGACTGTCGGTCACCACCAGCCGGGGAGGCTGATTCAGCCGGGATAACGCTTCCCGAAGCTCCCGTTCTTTGACGACGACACAAAAGGAGTTGCCGTCGAGGAGGTCACGGATACTTTGCACCTGGGGCAGGATCAGCCTTCCCTTTGGGGCTTCCTTGTCGATCGGAACGACCAGGACTGCCGCTTCACCGGGGCCGACAAGGTCTGACAAAATGGAAGGCCGGTTCACGAACCCCTCGGGCGCGTATTTCAGGATGGTCTCCCGCAGGTCGTCGATGCCCGTGCCCAGAACGGCCGATGTGTTGACGACGGGCGGTGTTTGCCCTTTGATGCTTACAAACCCGGGGTGAACGGAAGACTGAGTGTCCGATTTGTTCAGCACCACAATGACAGGGATCTCGCGGCGGGCGAATTCGGCCAGGATTTTTTCTTCAAAATCACCCCATTCCGTTCCGGCCGAGACCAAAATACCCAGATCAGTCCGGTCGATTACCGCCATCGTCCTGCGAACGCGTTGCTCGCCCAAAGCGCCCGCATCGTCGATCCCCGCCGTATCGATGAAAAGAACAGGGCCAAGAGGAAGCAGTTCCATGGGTTTCTCGACAGGATCGGTCGTTGTTCCGGCAATGTCCGAAACGATCGATACCTCCTGCCGGGTCAGGGCGTTTAACAGCGACGACTTCCCCACGTTGCGCCGGCCAAACAAACCAATGTGGAGACGCAAAGATTTCGGCGACTTCATTCCTTTAAGTTTTACACGAATGTACGAAGTCGGCAGCAAAAAAAAAACCGGCGGGAGCCGGTTTTGGGATTAAAGAGTTACTTCTTGTCGCAAGCCGACTTTTTCTTTTCACTTTTTGACTTGTCACAGGTTTTGCTGCAACAACCGTCTTTTTTCTTTTCATCCGGTTTGTTTGAGTTCACCTGTTCCGTACCTGCCTTCTGTACTTCTGCTGTTCCGTTTGATGCATACGTCACGCCAAACGCGAAGACAATTGCCGCTACCAAGATCAATCTTTTCATTTCGACACATTTTTAAATTATACAATAAACTAATCGCGAGGGCTAAATTATTAAGAATAAATCTTAATAAAAATAGCATTAACAAATATTAAGAAAAAAGGTCGTCAACGATAACCGATAACAATTTGCAAAACACCACTTCCGGCAAAAAGGAAAATGTCTATCTTCGTTCGATGAAGCAACTGGAGAACATATTGGGTCAGACTGTTTTTTCGGAAGATGATCTGTGCAGGTTGCTCCGGACAGAAGGTGAGGAAAGGAAATTGCTGTTTCAGTTTGCTGCCTCGAAAAAGACTGAAACGGTGGGAAGAAAGGTCTATTTCAGGGGGTTGATCGAGTTTTCAAACCGTTGCGCCAAAGATTGTCTGTACTGCGGGATTCGCAGGAGCAACAACAAGGTGGGCCGGTATGAACTGGCCGATGACGAGATTCTGGGCGCCTGCTGCTTTGCGTGGGAAAACGGGTTCGGGTCGGTTGTTCTGCAGTCGGGGGAGTTGTCGTCGCCGGCTTTTGTCGGCCGTGTGGACCGGCTGCTGCGGTCGATCAAGAAGCTCTCGAAGGGTGAGCTGGGAATAACGCTGTCGTGCGGGGAGCAAAGTCCGGATACCTACCGGCGTTGGTTTGAGAGCGGGGCGCACCGTTACCTCCTCCGCATCGAAACGTCAGACCCTGAACTGTATTCGATGATCCATCCGGACGATGGCCGCCATTGTATCGAAAGGCGGATGAGGGCGCTTCAAGATTTGAAAGAATGCGGTTATCAGGTGGGGAGCGGAGTGATGATCGGTCTTCCGTTCCAGTCCATCAGACAACTGGCAGGGGATCTGCTTTTTTTGAAAAAGACCGACGTGGATATGGTGGGGATGGGCCCCTATATTGAACATAAAAACACCCCTTTAAGCCGCTATCGGCATCTGCTGTTGCCGAAACCGGAACGACTGGACCTGTCCCTGAAGATGATCGCTACCCTTCGTTTGGTGATGCCGGATATTAATATCGCGGCGGCAACAGCCTTGCAGGCGATCGATCCTGCCGGACGCGAAAAAGCGCTGACGGTTGGCGCCAACGTGATCATGCCGAATCTTACGCCTCTTGCTTACCGGAAGGACTATCAGCTTTACGAGGATAAGCCCTGTCTGGATGAAGATGCCGGACTGTGCCGGAGTTGTCTGGAAGCCCGTGTTGATCTGGCCGGCAGCGAGATCGGTTATGGCGAATGGGGAGACCCGCTGCATTTTTTCAATCGCAGGTCGTGAGTCGAGAGACACAAGTATCAAGAAATCACAAATAACGAATAAGAAATCCGTCCGATGAAAGGTTAGCTGTTTGTCCCCTGATAAAGATCGTCTTCGGCGTTGACAATTCTGTTTTCATCGTCATAGTAGATGATGATTTCGGCTCTTTTTCTGACGAAATTGACGGAGATGATCTCGGCGCGGTGAATGGGGACTCCTGTCCGCGCGGTCAGATCGGCAATCAGGGCTTCCTGGTTCTTTTGATGGACCAGTTCCAGCCGTTCGTAGATCATGCGCCGCGAAGATTCATGACGAAGGACGAAAACAAACTCGAGAACCCACAAAATGACAGCGACAAGGAAATTGGCCAGGAGTACCAGGGAGTACGGGACATATTTGTCGGAGACGGCGTTGATCACCGCAATGCCGATCAGCACGAAAAGGTACGTCATTTCCCGGATTCTCACCGGATTGGTCCGGTAGCGGAGTATCCCGAACAAGGCAAACAAGCCGAACGCAAATCCCAGTTTTAATTCCACGTCCGAAAGCAGGTAGGCCAGGAGGAAAACCATGGTGTTGATCAGCAGAAACGTGAAAAGATAGTCTTTCCGTTTTGTTTTCCGGTAATAGATGTAGCGGCTGATCACCAGCGTGACCGTGAAATTGAAGATGAACCGCACAAGCAAGTCCCAAAAAGCCGGGGCGTTGAAAAAGAGAACCTCCGGCAGGTGATAACCGTTCAAAATGGATACAAGATTCATAACGACTGACGAATGAATTGAAAGTGCAAATTTACGGTTATTTTTTACAGCGCGGCATCAACAGTGATTCCTGTGAAAAATGCAGGAAAAAAAATCGGTGACAGAACCCGGAGGCTGGAGCGAAAGCAGGAATGGTCGGGACGAACATTGAAGTTAACCATTTCATTCTAAACGTTTAAAACCGGTTTCGCGGTGAATACTGGGTATGCAGGAGGTGATGGGATTTTTCGCCAAGCGGTTTTCCCAGGAAATCTTCATAAAGCTTGATGATTTCGGGGTTTTGATGGGATTTACGGATGGGCATCCCTTCATCTTCGGCATAGATGGCCTCCGCCCTTTTTTGGCGGATTTCAGGATTGGTGGGAATGGGTTGTCCGCCACCTCCCAGGCAGCCGCCGGGGCAGGCCATGACTTCGATGAAATGAAACTGGTTTTTTCCTTCTTTCACCGCATCCATGACTTTTTTGGCGTTGACGAGCCCGTGGGCCACGGCGCATCGTAGTTCCACGCCATCCAGGAAGGCCCATTCCTCCAACGGGTCTTCAATTCTGATGCGGGCTTCGCGGATCCCTTCCATGCCGCGGACAGGCGTGATGTTCAGGTTCTCAAACGGGACATCCCGTCCGGTCACCAGTTCGTAAGCGGTTCTCAGGGCGGCCTCCATCACCCCGCCTGTTGCGCCGAAAATGACGCCGGCTCCGGTCGATTCGCCCATGAGCCTGTCGAACGGGGCATCTTCCAGCTTCATAAAATCGATACCCGCCTGTTTGATCATGATCGCCAGCTCGCGGGTGGTGAGCACGTAATCGACATCCCGGTACCCGCTGTCGAGCATCTCCGGGCGGTGAGCTTCATATTTTTTGGCTGTGCATGGCATGATCGAGACCGACACCATTTTTTCAGGATCAAGTCCGCGGGCTTTGGCATAATACGTCTTGGCAAGCGCCCCGAACATTTGCTGGGGCGATTTGCAGGTGGACAGGTTCCCGAGCATCTCGGGATAGATGTGCTCGATGTACTTGATCCATCCTGGCGAGCAGGAGGTTGCCATGGGAAGTTTCACCGAGGTATCCTTGTCCACCAGCACCTTCTTGAGCCGGGTCAGCAATTCTGTTCCTTCTTCAACAATGGTCAGGTCGGCCGTGAAGTCCGTGTCGAGCACGGAGTCAAACCCCAGGCGTTTCAGCGCCGCGGCCATCTTCCCCGTGACCCGGGTGCCTGCCGGCAACCCGAGCTCTTCCCCCAGTCCGACCCGCACGGCGGGTGCCGTTTGCACGATCACGTGCTTTTTCGGGTCAGCGATCGCTTCCCACACTTCTTCAATGTAATTTTTCTCGACCAAGGCGCCGGTCGGGCAATGGTTGACGCATTGTCCGCAGGTGGTGCACACCACATCGTTCATGCTCTTTTCAAAGAAGGTGGCGATTTTCATTTCGTCGCCTTTGTAGGCCACTGTCAACGCGCTGACTCCCTGGATTTCTTCACAGGTGCGAACGCAGCGCTGGCAACGGATGCATTTACTGTCATCCTTGATGATCGACGGTGAAAACAGGTCGATGGTATACTGCTTTTGCGCGGCCAGCGGAATGAAATCCTGGGTCATGATCTTGTACTCCGAGGCCAGCCGCTGTAATTCGCAGTTCCCGTTTTTATAGCAGCGGGTGCAGTCCGCATGGTGTTCGGAAAGCAACAATTCAATAATGTGCTTTCTCGAGTTACGGACATTCAGGCTGTTTGTGCGGATTTCCATGCCCTCTTCGCAAGGGGTGGCGCAGGAGGCCGACAACCGCTTCTGTCCGGCGATTTCCACGATACACACGCGGCAGTTCCCGGCGATGCAGAGGTCCTTGTGGAAACACAGGGTGGGAATGATCACGCCCGCCTGCCCGGCTGCCTCCAGGATCGTCTTTCCTTTTTCAACTTCAAGAGGAATCCCGTTGATGGTCATGTTGATCAGGTTTGACATGTTCTTGTTTTTTAGTAGATCATTTCTTCACGGAAGTTTTCAACAATGGATGAGAACGAATTGGCGACCGACTGTCCCAATCCGCATTTGGCCGTCAGTTGCATGGTCTCTGTTAATTTCAGAAGCTTGTCAAGGTAGTTTGCCGGCTTTTCACCCCGCTTTACCGCTTTGATCCCGTTGTAGAGTTGCTGGCAGCCAACACGGCAGGGCGTACATTGTCCGCAGCTTTCCTCCCTGAAAAACTCCAGATAATTGTCGAGTACGTTATACATGGAGCGTGAGCTGTTGAAGAGCATCATCGATCCGCCGGTGGGCAAGGAGATGCCTGTGAGTTTGCCTTTATAGCCGATGGCCGTTTCTGAGAATTTCTTCCGGGGGACCAGGAATCCGGAAGCGCCGCCCACCTGAACAGCCTTGGTGTCGCCGTCGCCAAACTCGTCGACAAAATCCTGAAGGCTCATTCCAAGTTCCAGCTCATAGATGCCCGGTTTTGGCGTGTCGCCCGAAACCGAGAACAGTTTCGATCCCCGGGAATACTGGACGCCCAGGTC
>CAZANK010000265.1:0-999 GCA_964486235.1 uncultured Prolixibacteraceae bacterium
GGGCACAGGATTTCCTTCGGGGGTAAAAAAGCCGCGAATATTTCCCTGGTTATCTTTTTGTTCGGAGCACCACATTTCCCGGTAGGCCAGTGATGCTTCCTTAAGGGCTTTGGCTTCATCGTTTTTTCCAAGAATCCGGGCCATTTTCATTGCCAGATATGCGTGGTAAGCTTTCTCCAGCTTTTTACTGACATTGTTAACCATGTATAATTCATAATCTTCCTTCATACCAGTAAATGCTACTTCTTCATCAAAATCATCCAGTCCTTTGTTGTACGCATCCAGAATTACTGCTCCTGCAAATTCCATTCGGATGTTGGGTGTCGGCCAGTATTTCCGGTCGCCGCCATCCCGGTGTTTGTAATAATCGACCAGCGAGCGGGCGATGTTTTTTACAATTTTGGGCTACATTAACGAAACCAGCGAATATTTCCGGAAATCGTCCCAAAGGCTCCAGGTGGAGTAGTAGTCGAAATCCAGGGCCGTGTTTTGAGTGTAATACAGCGAGTCGGGTTGGTTGGCTGCACGATAAACCCCTGTTGACGACGACGAAATGTTTGGTACCAGATACGAATGGTAAAGATGGGTGTAAAAAAGAGTTTTAAATTCCTCTGAGCCACCTTTGATTTCAAACTTTGAAAGTTTTTCTTCCCATGCTAGAGCCGCTCTGCTTTTCGCTTTGTCAAAATCCAGTCCGGCAGGCCCCTCGGTTGCCTCCATCATTGCCATATCTTCACTTACAGAAGATAAACCTACTTTCAGTTGAACGATATTTTTTCCGTTTCCCGGGTAATTCAGCCAAACGCCAGTGCTGTTCCCTTCTCGGGACGGCAGACTTCCTGATTCTTCACTGTTCCAACTGATGTACGATTCGAAAGGAACATCCGAAACAATGGCAAAAAACAGTTTGTGGTAACCACCGCCTTTATTGTGCAACGATTTGATCATTCCAGTGATAGCATGGTCGTTTTTCACATTTAGTCTGGCATCAAGCATACC
>CAZANK010000265.1:1009-5853 GCA_964486235.1 uncultured Prolixibacteraceae bacterium
CTGTGCGACAACTCAACCACCACGTAACGATCTTTTTTTATTTCTTCAGGAAAAGTATACCGGTGAAAACCAACCCGTTCGGAAACAGTCAATTCAGCTTCTATTCCCGACTCCAATGTCACTTTATAATATCCGGCAGAAGCTTCTTCGGATTGTTTGATGTATTTTTCGCGGAATCCGCTAATTTTAGACGTAAACTTTCCGATGCCGGGTTTAACCAGAATCCCGCCGCCTTTCCCCTTCGACCCGGCACCCGGAATACGTAAATGAGAAAATCCTTCGATGTATTTATCTTCATAATAATACCCAACTTGCGATTTGCCATCGGTTTCCGGTGACAATTGCACCATTCCGAACGGATAACTTGCCCCCGGGTATAATTGCCCGTTATCTCCTTCAGTACAAATAAACGGATTGACATAACCGATCGTCAATTTCTGTCGACAGGATAAAACAGCAGATAATAAAATCAAAAATATAAAATAGATTCTTTTCCCCATTTTTAAGTTTTATAAACGTGAAATATTTTACTCTTGGACATCCGGAAATACCCAATGAGTTATTTTTAATTTGATTTTATTAAGAAGATGGCGAGGAATTAATGGTATTAAGCGAACAGTGACCCGGTCCATGCTTTCTATTGTCACTAATTCATCCCACTTCCAACTATTTTTAATAGCCCGGGTTTTGTTCCAGATCGCCCTCCGTATTTTTAATTATTTCAGAGTTCGGTATAGCCCACAAATTCTGATGATCTTCGACAGTCGCCCCGATAACCGGATTCAGCCGCCTCGTCCTGTCGACAATTTTACTAAGCCTGCCAAGTGTTAATACCCTTAATTCTTCGTAATAAAGTTCTCGTAAACGTTCATCCAGGATAGAATCAATATCGACATCGCCAGCCGAAACGTCAGGAGCCTCAGATCTCCTCCTCACTACATTAATATCTTGAGCTGCCATAGTAGTATTCCCGGCGCCAAGGTATGCCTCTGCACGTAGCAAATAAGTTTCGGCAAGCCTAATCTGATAATGCTTCCGCCAAACGCGGCGGGCATCGTATAAAAGCGACCCTTCAACGTCGGAACTCTTATCTATATATTCATCCGGGTCTTTACCGGGTGTTACTACCTTTCCTATTGTCGGGAAACAAAAACGTGCAGTATCTGTAATATTATTTACTATCAACGGAAGGTTATCTGCTACCAGCCATTTACCGTTATATTCGTTATTTGGATTCAACACCGGATAATCGCGGATTACATTACATTTTGAATTTCTTAAATCCTGGCTTCCGAATAACCTATATAGAAAATACGAACTCGGTCGGTGGTACCCTTGCCCACGATGGTTATAATACGTATTAGCCTGTTTCAATATCCCGCTTGAAGACCCGTTGCTTTGGAGGATATATGCCTTAGTCAGGTCAGGGGCAACCATACGCGATAGCGTATAATCAACCCTTCCACCGCCGCCTAAGTCACCGTTTCTGTCACCTTCGTTGTAATAAAACTGGAGTACCCAAAGAGATTCCGTATTCCCGGCAGACCTGTCCTGATTCCCGTTCCTGAATAGGTCCCAATATACATCACCGTCGAAATCAGGGTCGTTAAACAACTTCTCATCACTGTCGCCAAAACGTTCGGTTATCAAAGCCGTTGCTGAATGGTCAATAACTTTTGACGCTTCAGTAATTGCATCCTGCCAATTTCCCAATGAAACATACACTTCCGCCAAAACATGGTTGGCTGCTAACTTATTTATCCTCGATTCGTCGGTCACCTCATCGATATCGGGTAAATTTTCAGCGGCGAATTTTAAATCTTCGACACATTGTTCATAAACCTGTTCACGGGTTGCCCTTACATAATCCCTCCTGGGTGTTTCAATTTCTTCCAAAACAAGCGGTACTCCTCCAAAAATATTTGCAAGGCATTTATAAAAATACCCCCTGAAAAATCTGGCTTCTGCCTGTATTAATGCTTTTTCGCTATCGGAAAGCTCGCTATTATCGCTTTCTGACCTGTTGATAATAACATTAGCGTCATAAATTATCTGGTAACTTTCAGTCCACAACCAAATTGGTCCGCCACCTGTAGTACCCCAGTACACGCTGTAGTCGTTCGACCCGTCAATGTCGAGATAACTTTCAACTAAATCTGTCCCGTACCACCAATAAGGATTATCATCGTGCCAGAACGTATATCTTGTTAAGTAGTGCAAATTATATACAGCGGACAAAAAGTCATCGTAAGTAACATACGAGTTTTCGGGCGAGGCAAAATCAAGAGGTGTTTCTTCAAGAAATTTATCCTCGTTACATGAAAAACACGACAATAATATAATCAGCAGGATTATCAGTGATCTAACAGAACTATTATTAATGCCTGAAATAAAATCTTTAATCTTTTTCATTTCGTTTAAATTTAGAAGTTTAGAATTCAATGTCAAATCCTATTGTATAACTTTTCATAACAGGGCGCCCCGACGATGTAATCCCTTCGCCGGTTTCGGGATCCCATCCAGGCCATTTTGTCCATGTAATCAGGTTCTTCCCTGTCAAGAAAAACCTTAACCCGGTGATATCTAATTTCTTCAGGATATCGGAAGTAACATTATAGCTTAATGAAACATCCTGCAGACGCACAAAATTCCTTTGAGTATAACGCGACCCCAATGCTGAAGCATCCATATCGATCCTCTGATACCTGGCATTTGGGTTCTCAGGTAGCCAATAATCATCAATAAGGCTTTTAGGGAAAGTGTATCTGTAATGTTGCTCATCATTTGGCCAGTTAAACCTTGTTTCCCCATTGCTGGTTGAAAAAAGGTTATCGGACATGTAATAATAATCCTTTCCTCCCTGGATAGAATTGATCAGGAAGCTGAAAGACCAATTTTTATAACTAAACCTGCTACTGATACTGAAACGGTAAGAGGGATCCTGATAATTCAACACCTTATAGTCGTCTTCATCGTAATCGCCATCGGCATTTTGATCGACAATAACAAATGTACCGACGTCGGAAGCAGCAGGGATATCGTCACCTAACTGGTAGAATTCACCTGTAATTTCATAATCGTAATTGACATTTAACGGCTTGCCTATAAATAATCCTTCCGAGGTGAGGTCATCTTCTTTCTCGTCGCCGTCGCTGTCAGACCCGAGCAATTCTTTTAACTCGTCCCTGTTCCTTGAAAATGCAAAATCGGCATGCCAGGTAAAATCGTGTGTTTTTACAATATCCGAAGAAACTGAGATTTCTATCCCATGGTTATGCATCTTGCCAAGGTTGGTCGGGAAGTTTGTAAACCGGCTGATAGCAGGGATATCGATATAATATAATAAATCTTTAGTGTTATTATTGTAATATTCTATTGCCCCGGTAATCCTTGAATCGAACATTCCGAAATCGAGCCCAAGGTTTAACCCTGTAGTAGTTTCCCATTTCAGGTCGGAGCTTGCCATACTACTTATACTCTGGGTGTAGATCGAAGTCCCTGTCGATGTTACATACCCATAACTGCCTGCTACTTGGGCAAGGGTCTGATACCTGCTGATGGTTCTGTTCCCGATAGAACCATACGATACCCTGAGCTTCGTATAATTAATTATATTTTTGATTTCGGGAAAGAAAGACTCGTCAGAGACTACCCATCCCAGGGCAAGTGACGGGAATATTCCAAATTTATTGTCTTCGCTGAAACCTGAAAAGCCGTCACGCCTAACAGTACCGGTAATCATGTACTTGTTTTTATAACTATAGAAAAGCCTTCCCATACTATAAAGGCTTGACTCCTCCCATGCACCAGATGTAACAGTCTGGGTTTCGCCCGATTCGAGGCTATTATAACCCAACGATTGACTAATATATGAAGAAGATGTGGCTTCTGTTTCATCGTATTTCCTCTTCTCAAACCCGTATAAAAGTGTTATATCCACATTGTGTACCTTATCAAAGGTGCGCTTATAAGACAAAACATTGTCGGAAGACATGTCGTTCTGGTTCGTATAAATTTTAGTCCCTTTCCCTGCAAAATTTACCTCATAGCCTTCGAACGTGTAATTACGGCTTGTATGATAATTATTGTGGAAATTAATTTTATATGATAAGCCCTTTATAAACGGGACATCAATTTTAGCATAAATATTCCCAAAGAAATTATTACTCTTATTCAGGTTATCAGCTTCATTGTATAACAACGGATTTAAATTCATGTCGCCCGGATAATTGATTAATTCCCCATTTTCATCATAAGCAACATCATAAGGCGAACGGTACCTTGAAGTAGTCGATACGTCAAGCCCCGAATAATCGCTTAAAGCAAAAAATGTCTGAACCCCGACAGTGAGCCAGTCGTTAATCGAATTACTCGCATTTATACGGGCATTATACCTCCGGTAATCTTCGTTAAGCATATACCCTTGGTCGGAAGTATACCCAGCCGAAATAAAATAATGCATTTTATTGGTCTGGTTTGTCAGGCTTAAATTGTGGTTTTGAATAAAAATGTTGTCATTCGTCAACAGGTTGTACCAATCGGTCGACAATCCGTTTTTATAATTTTCGGCTTCTGCATTGGTTTTAAACCTATATGTCGGATCATACGTTAAGATGGGGTCTATGTACCCCGATTCAGCAGTACGGCTCAGGTAAAAATCGATGGCAATGTTTTTATTGATAAAATCTTCAGCAGTACCTGGTTCCAGTTCATAAGCCGGTGTATGAATCCCAAAACTGGAAGAATAATTAATGGATGGTTTTTTATCGCTTCCTTCCCCTGTCCTTGTAGTAATAATGATAACGCCATTGGCTGCCTGTGAACCATAAACTGCAGCAGCACTA
>CAZANK010000266.1:0-5839 GCA_964486235.1 uncultured Prolixibacteraceae bacterium
ATTGATGCTTCTGCGGGTCCATCAGGAATCGGTTTGTTTATTTGCTGCTCTGTAACAAAAGAATACTTTTAGTTTTTTTTAAAGACAACCATTGTTTTAACGATATAAAATTAAGCCAAATTATTGGGAATATTCAAAGTATTTGTGACCTTTACACAAATTAAATTTATGGTTCGGATTCTATGCTGTTCCATGGCGATGGAAGAGCTGCTTGTTTCGTTAACTTTGAAAATTAAACCTGATAAAAAATTACACGCATGAAACGATTCGCATTTCTTTTTCTTGTCATTGGCATTTCGTGTCAACAACCCGTAAAAAAACAACAAGACATGGATTTAAGCGCAAATTTTGACAGTGTGATCAACGGAAAGCAAACCCTGCTTTTCACGTTAGGGAATGCAAACGGAGTGCAGGTTATGCTGACGAATTACGGTGCGAAAATTGTTTCGGTGAAAGTGCCTGACAGAGAGGGGAATCTGGCCGATGTGGTTTTGGGATTCAATTCGATCGGGGAGTATGCCACGCAGGATGCCGGTCAGGGGGCCGTTGTCGGACCTTATGCCAACCGGATTGCCAAGGCACGCTTCGAACTGAATGGGGAAATTTATCAACTGGAGGTTAACAACCACAAGGCGAATTTGCATTCCGGTTCGAACAGCTTCTATCGCCAGGTGTACGATGCGAAAGAAGTTGAAGTCGCTGACGGGTCTGCTGTGGAGATGACGTTGCACAGCAAGGACGGGGAATCGGGCTTCCCCGGAAACAAGGTGGTCACGGTGACCTATACCTTAACGAACGATAACTGGCTGAAGATCGACTACCAGGCCACGACCGACAAGGCCTGCCCCTTCAACCTGACCAATCACGTCTATTTCAACCTGAAAGGGGAGGGGAACGGCGATATTACCGATCACGTGGTTTATCTGGATGCGGACTCCACCACGGAGGTGATCGACAACGAACTGATCCCAACCGGCAAGATCATTTCGATCAAGGGGACTGACATGGATTTTACCACACCACGTGTCGTCGGAGAACGGATCGACTCCGAATTTCTCCCAATTAAAGTGGCCGGGGGTTATGACCATAATTATATCCTGAATAAAGATCAACAGGCAGGGGCGATGACTTTTTGCGGCAGCGCGTATGAACCAAAGTCAGGTCGCTACATGGAGATTTACACCACCGAACCTGCGGTTCAGTTTTATACCGGAAATTTCCTAAAAGGAAACCTGACCGGCAAGAGCGGAAAGAAATATGAACGTCGTTACGGGATGTGCTTCGAAACCCAACACTATCCCGATTCGCCGAACCATCCGAATTTTCCGAATACGGTTTTAAATCCGGGCGATACGCTTAAATCCACGACGGTTTACAAATTTTCTGTCAAGCAGGAATAAGCCGGTGACGCTTAAATGCTGGAGCTGGGCTGCGGCACAGGTCAACGGACGCCGTTTTTCTGCGATGAAGGATTTCATTTTGTCAAGTGACTTATCATGATTTGACAGGTTTGATTTTTTTAAAAGGAGCGCGGGAATAATTTGAGTATCAAATTATTCCCGCGGAAGGAGATTTTTTGCGGGAAATTACCGGGTCATAACCGGAATACTTACGGTCAGGGAAATATTTCTTCCCGGATTGAAATACTGTAGCGGTTTCAAGGTTGACAGGTGATCGATGTATTTTTTATCGAAGAAATTTGTCGTCATGAAGGAAATATCAAAAGGCTGTTTCCTTATCGGCAGCGTCATCTTAATGCAGGCATTCACGAGGGTATAACCTTCCGTTTCTGTTTCATGGGGTGAAGGTCTGTTTTGCCTGAATGCCGACAGCGCTGATAACCGGATGGACGGATGGCTGAAACATCCCAGTTTTTCCTTCTCTGCTTTGATCTCGTAACGAAATTTATGAGCCGGGATGAAGGGCAGGTAATCCCCGTTTGCCTGTTTCCCGGTTACCTGGGAATAAGTTCCTTCTATGTGCAGCCAGGGCATAGACTCGGGATGGAAATGAATGCCGGCTTCCCCTCCGTACAGTTTTGAATTAGTTTGGGAAAACCGGTAAATTCTCATCCCTGATGAAGTTATCTCGTCGGTTGGGGAGATAAAAATATAATGGTCGATGTAATTATAGAACCCGGCCAGGTCAAACGAAAAATAAGTGCCGTGAAAATGTATCCCGGCATCCGACTCCCAGGCGTTCTCGGGATCAAGATTTTCGTTTCCGAACTCGAAGCGGTTTCCGTGCTCGCCGTAGGAGGTCAGCTCTGAAAGGTTGGGGACCCTGAATGCTTTCGCAAAGTTCAGCCTGAGGATCAGTGTTTCGTCAAACAGACAGGTCGCGCCAAGTGATCCGCTCAAACTGGAATAGTTGTTTGAAAAAGGGGCGTGGTATCCCTCTGTTCCTGCTGTTCCCATTTCAAAGGTTTCGGTTTTGGAAAAATCATAACGAAATCCTCCCTGCAGTTTCATCTCAGTGGTAAACTGATATTGCAACAAGGCCGTCATGCCGATGTTGTTGATATTAGCGTCCGGCAGAAACTGGCTTTCCCGTTCATGATGATTCCGGTTAGTCTGGCGCATTCCCTGTATTCCCGCCGTGTATTCTGTTTTCTCGCCCCCGGGAAAAGACAGCTTGGAATCGTATGTCAGGGTATTCAGATTCATTTCGACCGACGGAACCGGCAACGTTTTTTGCAGTTTCCGCAACGCTGACTGGAAGGCCATATTGGTTTCCCACTTGGAACGGCCCAGGAAAATAGTGTTTTGGGAGGAAATAAGGTGATGCCCCATATCCTGGTACCACACCGTGTTTTTCCGTCCCCTTTCGGTGACCAGGGACTGAACTGCACCTACAGTCATTCCAAGTTCCTGATCGAAATAGTCGTAACGCAGGATGAATGTTCCTGATTTTCCGGTATAACCGCTGTTGGCGCTAAGCGACCATTGGTTGAACCGGGAGTTGGGGACAAACCCGCCGCCTCCCTGGATATAGTCGGCATGGGTTTTTCGGTTGGCCCGGATCCCTCCAAAAAAATGCGCTGAAGCGCCCTTAACGCTTAGACTGTTGCTTAACCCCCGCGAGTTTGAATAAAGCCGGGTTTGGAAATCTCCCGACAAAGTGCCTGTTGCAGCCGGTTTCTCCCTGATGAAATTCAGAATCCCGCCAATGGCGTCCGACCCATAAAGCAGGGATGCGGGACCTTTTATTATTTCGACCTGTTCAATGCCATTATCGTCAATCCCCAGTGGATGGTTTTCGCTGAACTGGTAGTTTTCGATGCGTACGCCATTGTTCAGTACCAGAATGTCGTTCATGGCAAGTCCCCTGATCACCGGCTTTGACACACCCTGTCCCCTGGAAATCATATCCACGCCCGGCACCTTCGTCAGTGATTCCATGAAGTTGGGCGTTCCTGAAAAAGCGATATCTTTCCCTTTTAAAACATCTATTTTGACGGCATTTTCATGTTGTGAGGAAACTGAAATTCCGGAAACAACAATTTCCTGCGATTCGATAACTGCCTGTGAAAGGGAGATATTCAGTTCATTGTTCCCTTTTTTCAGAGAAAAAGTTTTGACAGCCGTATTAAAGCCAATAAAGGAAATCTGAATTTTGTGTTTCCCCTCAGGTAGATTTTCAAGATGATAAACTCCTTCTTCATCACAAATTGTTCCTTTTTTTTGTTCAGGCAGGTATACGGATGCTCCGGCAAGAGCCTGACCGTCCTGTTCCGAGACGCGGCCTCGCAGATTGACCTGTGCATAGCCGGCAACGCACAGCAATACCATCACGCAGCCAATGATTACTCGTTTCATTTGATGTGTTTTTTAATTAATCAGCAGAGAGAGATTCCCGACTCTGAATAACCGTCACGCACGGTGCAAAAGAGGCAGGATTCTCCCGCTTCATTGATGTTTTTAATTTAGATGCTGATGTTTAAGTTTAGCAGGATAATCAGCATTCAACGGGAGGGGCCCGTAACAGAAAGGTGTATTTGGGAAAGTTGGCAAAACGGATTGATTTGTAGAGATCCCGGTAGCAGTCTGTCGCTTCAACCGATATGCGGTACTGAATTACTTCCTGAGAGAGATAAAGGGGAAACTCGAAACAACAGACCGGGCATTTTTGATGATCTTCGTGAAAGTGGTGTTCATGGATTGCTTTGCAAACAAAATGGTCGTGTTCATGAAACGCACTGTCCCCAAGTTTAATGAATAAGGGGATCATCAGGATTACCACCAGGAATGCCGACACAGTATTTCTGAACTTTCCGGTCATTTGCTTTTGGTTTCGTTGTGCAAGTTTAAGAAAAACTTTCTTTATGCGTCAGGATTTGGTCGTTTTTTAATTTTGTACTCAATTCCCTGGAAATCATGCTGCTTCCTGCTTATGATTTCTAAAATAGACAAATTTTATTAAGGTTGCCCATAACAGTTCTTTCCCTTTCAGGTCACTTTTTTGATCCATAACAAAGTTGGTTCGGCCTTTTTTAAGGTTCAACATGTAACGGAAGAGTCGGCATGAAAGAAAACCTCATATTTCCTTAAAAACTGCTTCCTTCGGTTTTCGCGGAGTCCTTTTGGGGTTGCTTTCGTCCGGATAGCCGAGCGGGGTGATGGCTACGGGAACCAGATTTTCCGGGAGGTCCAGTCCTTCCTGAATGATTGTGGTATTAAAGTGGCAGACCCAGCAGGTTCCAAGACCTTGTTCCGCTGCCGCCAGGCAAAGGTGTTCGAATGCGATCGCGACGTCGATATCGCCGTGGTCCTTTTGATCGTAGCTTCGTTTCCATGACTGGTATTTATCGCGGCACGCGATGATGAAAACAGGAGCCGGGTATGAAAGAAGCCAGTCCCGGGGATAGCTTTGTTTCACCACCTCTTTGGCATGATCACTTTTTGCGAGGAAGAAAATCCAGGGTTGAAAGTTTACTGCCGACGGCGCCAACCTGGCGCAATCCAGGATATAATCCAGCTTTTCCGCTTCTACTTCCCGCGGAAGGTACTGTCTCACCGATCTTCTGGTCTTTGCAAGGTCTAAAAAGTTCATTTCAATTGATCTGAGGTTCTTAATTCCTTCATCAAGTCTTTCCTGTTTCTTTGCTTCAGTCTGGATGATCTGCAAATTTAACGAATACTTTTCAATCCCGGTAACCCGGTTGGTTTACCGTTGTTAAATTTAGAATAAGAATTAAACAACCCATATTGTGATTCGAAAAAAATACTTTACTTCGTACAAATGATGCTCGCATTCTTACATAGCATGAAAAAGACGATGACAGGCATACTCCTGGTGATAATAGGGATGCTTGCGGTTAACAATGCTGTTTTTATGCATGTTCATGCGCTGGGGAACGGTAAATTCGTGATGCACGCGCATCCCTACAACAAAAGCCAGGATCCGGCCCCCTTTAAAACACATCATCATTCAGGAAGCGAATTTATTCATTTGTCTCAGTTACAACTCCTCTTTTTTGTTGCTTTCTTTTCAGTGATTTTGATCGCTGCTTCACATGACAGCCAAAGGCTGATATGCGATCATTTTGTCAAAAGCCAGGTATTTCTTTGTATCCGGCAGGGGAGGTCCCCCCCCGCCTTTTAAACAACAGCCCGGGAAATCAGTTCCATTTTGCGAATAAACGGGAAAGCTGTGCCTGTATCAAACTGGATTTTCGAAAAGCGAAGTCATTGCGGAACGAGTTTTTCAATAGTTACAGGTACAGGTGGGGAAGTCCCGGACGTATTAGCTGAGCCTGGACAACCGGGTATCATTTACCTATTCAAGAAAAAGTAATCATAAAAATATTGTCAATCAATGAAATATTTTATCATATCCA
>CAZANK010000267.1:0-4014 GCA_964486235.1 uncultured Prolixibacteraceae bacterium
ACTTCGAGACCGCAGCCCTTACTTTTTCAGGGATCCGCGGATGATAAGCCAGTGTCCACATCAATCCCTGCTGGTATTGGCGATGACGTTCGACGATTTTCTCCCGTTCTTCATACGATGCTTCCGGGTAGTCGTAATTCTGTCCGATAAAATCGGTGGAAAAGCCTTTTTGGTTGTTTGTATCGGTCTTCCGGTTTGGCATGGGTGTATTGATCCAGGGCACCAGCGGATCTCCGTAGCTATACATCTTTTCGACGGGCCCGTCGGCCGCTTCGTAATTCCTGAATAAAAGCTCGTATTCCCGCTCTTGGTAACCCTCGGGTTTCGAAAAAGGGATCCGGTTCTCCGGGGCATCGGTCAGCGTCATCCGAAAGCAATAGGCCTGAATGCCTTTGTCGCCGCGACCATCGATCCCCGGTCCCCCTTCGGCAATAAACGGCAGCAATCCGCTGGAAGGATCCCCTTTGATCACATACGGATCAACACCATCAATAAAATTATGGTTGGCGCCATTAATCGAAACAGTGCGGCGCAGCGTGACACTGTACCGGTTGGCCTGTACCCCGTTCAGGGTTTCGCCGTATTCCTTGTTCGACTCGCGCCCCACCGTGTAACTCACCCCTGCGGCTGCCATCAAATCACCCTCGTAAGTCGCATCGATATACATTTTAGCCCGGTAAGCAGCGCCACTTTCCATCGTAATCTCCTCAATCTTTAATCCCTGTTTTTTTACGCCGGTTTTCCGGTTCAGGCGTTGTCCGTAAACCACCTCCACCTTTTCAGCTTCCAGCATCTGATGATAGACTTTTAGCGCAGCCGAGGGTTCAAAGGTCCACATGGCATCTTCCTTTCCGGTATTCCTGCCCTCCCTGTACGCTTCCGGTTTTTGCCATTTCCAGTTTTGGGGATCATCATAGTATTTTTTGATATGCTGATAAAATTCACGGGAGATCCCGCCAATCACCTGCTTATTGCCAATGTCGGTCGCCCCAAGCCCTCCGGTTGTTAATCCGCCAAGCCTTTTCGTTGGTTCAATGATCAACACGGTTTTCCCCATCCGGGAACTTTGGATGGCTGCGGCGATACCGGCTGATGTACCGCCGTAGACAATGATGTCGTACTCGTTCTGTTTTTCCGAAACGGTGCCAAACACCAGGGAATGGACTGCCATCAGCAAGACAAGCCATGTCATTTTTGTTTTCATCTGTTTCAGTTTTAATAAATTTCCTGTAAAACCTGTACAATCAGTGAGCCGGAAGGCCGCCATTGATCGTCCACCTAAAGAGGCAGAAATTTAAGAATTAAAAAAGAGTTCCCCAAGACCTTCCGGGGAACTCTGTATTTTGGTCATTCATCTGATCTCTCTTTATTCCCAGTTTGGGTTTTGCGTCAAAGCAGGATTCGTTTTCCGCTCGATATAAGGAATGGGCCACAGGTAGTCCTTATTCGGGTTAAACACCCGTCTATCCACCGTACGCATGGATGTATTGGGATGATTCACGTCGGAAGCGATCGGGATGCCGGCAGCGGCATAATCGGGAATGCCCCATTTGTCAATCACCGGGGCCTTCGTGGGATATGATTTCTGCATCCTCCCGAGTAAAAAGCCGTTCATCACTTTTTCGGCGATCTTCCAGCGGCGGATATCAGAAAGCCGTTGCCCTTCGCCCGACAGTTCATGGCGGCGTTCGCGCGCGATGGCATAAAACAGCTCGTCGGCGCTGGTCTGCGCGATTGGCGGCATTCCTGCGCGTACACGTATCTTATTCAGGGCGGCGTACACGGAAGCGTCGGCCTGACCGGCTTTTACCTTCGCTTCAGCATAAATCAACAGCACTTCTGCATACCGAATCACGATGATGTTGTTATCGCAGTTGTTGACATCCCCATAATTCCTGTCGTTCACGTATTTACGCCAGTTAATGCCGCTAAACGAAGCATAGGCGTTCAACGCGTCCTGGTTGGCCACACGCGAAGCCGGCGACGTATGGTAATTCCAGCATTTGACACTGTCGCGGTGCGTTTCGTACTGAAAGCCCTGAAAAACACAGCCTGGTTCGTTCTGCCAGTCAGAATAGCCCGAAGAAGCCAGTGCGAACGTCCACGCCAGGCGCGGATCCCTGTTATCCCAGGGCTTCGCCGGATTATACCAGGGCGACTTGTCAATCGCCAGGCCGTCTTTACATTCATACGAATCGACCAACTGGTAAGAAGGAACCTTATTGGCATGACCTCCGCCATTCCTGCTTCCAAACAACCGGAATATCGGGTGGACTTTCTGCCCAAACAAATACTGGATTGAAAAGATAACCTCTTTGGAATCCTGACCTTCGTAGCTGAACAGGTTGGGGAAACTGGGATCGAGAATCACCTCGGAACCTTCCAGTTCCATAACTCCGGTAGCAGCCGCAATGGCCACATCCCATTTTTCGTTGTATAAGGCGATCCTGGCTTTTAGAGCCAGGGCAGCCTGTTTCGTCGGACGTCCGGAGGTCGGTTTGTTTACCGTGCCAAACACGGCCGCGGCCTCATCGTAATCCTTAAAAATCTGAACCAGCACGTCTTCTTTGGGAGAACGGGGAATCTCCGCATTCTCGAGCGTGATCGTTTCCAGGATCAATGGTACATCCCCATATAAATCAACCAGATAGGAATAGTAATAGGCCCGCAGGAACTGCGCTTCCGCTTTCGCCTGGGTCACCACGTCGGCGCTGACCGTGCCTTCGACCTTTGTGAGATTGTTAATCAAATAGTTACATCGGGCGATGCCGCTGTAACACGTACTCCAGACCCTTTGGACAAACGAACTTTTCGCGTCGTTCGCGCCTTGCGAGAGCTTCTGTACGTCGTTGGTATTGCGATCCCAGCCGTTGTCGGACAATTCCTCGAACGCCAGGTAGAAAGGCATGCCCTCCCAGTCGGTCCAGAGGTTGGTGTAACAACCGACAACCGCCATTTCAATTTCCGTTTCGTTTGCCAAAAATGTTTTGTCGGAAGGCGAATCCAGAGGCACCTTATCCAAAAAATCGCTACAGGATGAGAACAAGACGATGCTGATGAGTATGTGTAACTTCTTCATAATTTCAACCGTTAAAAATTAAAACGTTAAATCGATCCCGATGGTGGTGGTACGCATAATGGGGTAAAAATTTCCGTAACCCGACAATACCGGGGATTCCACATCAAAGTATTTCCAGAATTTGGAAATGGTAAACACATTATCGGTACTCACGTAAAATCTTAAGTTGGCAATGCCGATTCTGGAAATAAGATTTTTCGGGATGGTATATCCAAGCTGCACGTTTTTCAGGCGCAGATAAGCCGCGTTCTTCACCCAGAAAGAAGAGTTTTGCTGATTGTTACTGTTGTTGAACGCCAGTCTGGGAAATTTCGCATCCCTGTTTTCGGGCGTCCAGTAATCTTTGCCTATTTCGGGCATTGAGCCGCCTTCGTAGAATGAGCCGATCGAATGCCCCCATACATAACCATCGGCCTTGCCCACTCCCTGAAACAGGATATTCAGGTCAATCCCTTTATATTCGGCAAACAAATTCAGTCCAAACGTATAGCGCGGAATGGTGCTGCCCATGATGGCATAGTCGGACGTGTTGATGACGCCGTCGCCCGCATCGGGCACCCCATCACCGTCGCTATCGACCGTCAGTTGGTCTTTGTACTTGATGTCGCCGGGACCGAAATTGCCAATTTGAGTCGCTCCCAGGTAATTCCCCTCCGTGTCATAGTCTTCGGGAACGATATAGCCGTCGGCTTCGTATCCGTAGAGTGACGACATGGGGTATCCCTCCCGGTTCACGGTAAGGCCCGTCTCGTTAATACCCTTCAGATCAATGATTTCATTCCTGACGTCCGAAATATTAAACATCGCGCTGAAATTGAAATCGCCAAACCGGTCATTATAGGCCGCCCCTACTTCCCATCCCTTGTTTTCGAGTTTCCCGGCGTTTTGAGCCGGCGCTGCCAGGCCGATGATCAACGGGATATCCAGGTTCAACA
>CAZANK010000267.1:4114-5828 GCA_964486235.1 uncultured Prolixibacteraceae bacterium
GCGTTTTGAGCCGGCGCTGCCAGGCCGATGATCAACGGGATATCCAGGTTCAACAAAATATCATTGGTCGTCCGGTGGTAGTACTCGGCCGTGACGTCAAGTTTTCTGAACAGGCTGAATTCCACGGCCACATTACTCATCACGGTGGTCTCCCAGCTTATTTTTGCGTTTGCCATCGCGGTGATGGCAGCGCCGGAAGTAATGTTCTTGTCAAAGATATAATTGGTGCCCAGGTTGACTGTGGATTGTGCCGGATAATACCCGTTCAGCGTATTTTGATTTCCCAGTTGTCCCCACGATGCACGGAGTTTCAGGTTATTGACCACGTCTCTCAGATTGCCCCAGAACGCCTCTTCACTGATACGCCATCCGGCTGAGACAGAAGGAAAAAGTCCCCATCGGTACCCTTATTCAAAACGCGAGGAGCCATCATAACGCAAATTCGCTTCAAACAGGTATTTCCCGTTAAAATCATAGTTAAGTCGGCCGAATATAGCCTGCAGGGCATATTCAGACGCCGAGCCGGTCGATTTCTGATTTTCCTCCCCGCCGGCGTTCAGTACCGGATAATCCGGGAACGGGAATACCTCGCGGTATCCCTGGTGCCATTTATTCCAGAAAGTCTCCTGCTGATAGCCGGCCATCAGCTTGATATTGTGCGCATCGAGGAACGACTTGCTGTACGTGGCACGTCCGATCAACATGCTGCGCAGGCTGCGGTTCGTCGTTTCAGTCAGGGTTGACTTCGACTGCGTCTGGGGATCGGGCGTGCCGTCGTTCAGGTACAACTGCACACGCTTGTTCCAGTTCGTGGTATGCCCTTCCCAATAGTTAAGTGCGTACTGCCCCTGTAATTCAAGGTCTTTTACGGGTTTGAACGTGGCAACGAAGTTCATGATGCCCGAAGGCGCGGCATTGGTAATCACGCCCCCGTCTTTGTAATAGGCAACCGGGTTAACGCCTTGCCAGCCGGGACCATATCGTCCGTCCGCCAGAAAAGCTGCCTGGTTGGCAGGAATACGGCCTACCCAGTTATAGCCTGTCCCTAACTTGGAGGGCTCTTTAGCTTTGGTGTAAACAAGCGCGATATCGGAGCGCAGCGCAAATTTGGATGACACCTGGAAATCGGTGTTCGACCTCAACGTATACCGCTGGAAATTAGTATTTTCGGTAATGCCGTTTTGCGACATATAACCCGCCTGCGTCAGGGACTTCAGTTGGGGCGTACCCAGGCTGACCGTGACAAAGTGATTGGTGATGATCCCGTTATTTGTTGCAGTCGCGTCGAACCAGTCCACGTCGGGATAATTCGGATCATTCGCGGCGACACCTGCCTCGTATTCGGCAATGTATTCCTCTGAATACTCGGGGGTCATCCCCACGGCGCGTTTGGCAATGGAAATGTATTTCATAAAATCGACTGCCCCGACATATTTCGGAACATTTGTCGGGACGCCTTTCGCCACGTAACTGTTATAGGAAACGTAAGCCTTACCGTCTTCGGCGCGTTTTGTCGTGATCAGGATGACGCCGTTGGCCGCGCGGTTCCCGTAAATGGCTGCCGAGGCGGCGTCTTTCAGCACCGAAATGGACTCGATACTTTTAGGGTCGATCGAGTTGATGTTCGATTCGACGCCATCAATCAGCACCAGTACATCATTGTTCCCCAGTGTCGTCTTACCACGGACACTGATAATCCCCGCATCACCGCCGG
>CAZANK010000268.1:0-5825 GCA_964486235.1 uncultured Prolixibacteraceae bacterium
CGAAAAGGAGCAGGTCGACTATTTTGTTTTCGGGCACCGTCATCTGATGCTCGACCTGCCTCTTGGCGGGGAATCGAGGTACATTAACCTGGGTGACTGGATCACTCATTTTTCGTACGGCGTTTTTGACGGCGAAAAATTTGAACTAAAGACGTATCAGGACAGGAATACATAGAACGGGACGAACAGAAGATCAGTTATTTTGTTATGACGAAAAGAAGATATACAAAGATTGTCGGCACAGGAAGTTATATTCCTCCAAGGGTGATCAAAAACGATTATTTTCTGGATTCTATCTTTTATGATCCGTCAACCGGCAAACCGTTTGAAAAGTCGAACGGGGAAATGATCCGGAAGTTTCATGAAATCACCAATATCTCAGAACGGAGATGGGTGGGCGATGACCAGGTGAATTCGGACATTGCGGCGCTGGCCGTGAAAGATGCCTGCCAGTCGGCAGGGATCGATATGGAGACGCTCGAATTTATTATTTTCTGCCACAATTTTGGGGATGTTTATCCCGGTAACACCCGTGTGGATACGCTTCCCGGACTGGCCAGCCGGGTAAAAAAGATACTGGGTATCAGGAACCCGGGGTGCGTGTGCCATGATCTTATTTCCGGTTGCCCGGGATGGACACAGGGCATGATTGTTGCCGACGCCTATATCCGCAGTGAGACATTCAGCCGTGGCGTGGTGATCGGTGCGGATACCCTGTCGCGTATTTCCGATCCGCACGACCGCGATACGATGATCTATTCCGACGGGGCCGGGGCAA
Organism: uncultured Prolixibacteraceae bacterium; assembly: GCA_964486235.1. Classification (GTDB taxonomy): domain Bacteria; phylum Bacteroidota; class Bacteroidia; order Bacteroidales; family Prolixibacteraceae; genus JBCFBK01. The sequence continues at coordinate 779 of CAZANK010000268.1, forward strand.
CGATCGTGGAGGCCGTCGACAGTGAGGGGCCGGTGGGGATCGTGTCGCACAGCAGCCGTTCGGATGCCAATCCGTATTTGAATTTGCTGACCTTCGGCAAATCCTATAACCCTGATTATGACAGCAACGAATTGCTGGTCAAGATGACCGGACATAAGGTGTATGTATACGCGCTCAGTTTTGTCCCGGGAGTGGTGAAGGACAGTATCGACAAAGCCGGATTGAACCTGCGCGATATCAGGAAAGTGTTGATCCACCAGGCCAACGAGAAAATGGACGAAGCGATTTTGAAGGGCGTGTTCAAACTCTACCGGGAGAAAGAGATCCCGGCGGGACTGATGCCCATGAGCATCGATAAGCTTGGTAATTCTTCAACCGCAACGGTCCCTACGCTGCTCGATCTGATTGTGAAAGGGAAAATGGAGGGTCAGCAAATCGGCAAGGACGACTACATCGTGCTCTGTTCGGTTGGGGCCGGGATGAATATCAATTCGATCGTGTACAGGTGGTGAGGGAGCATGAAGGGTACAGGACAAAGTGCACAGAAGCTGTTTCCTCATGCGCTGTTCCCCATCCCCTTACCATTGGATCGGCTCAAGAGCGTGTTGGGTCAGATAGGCATTGGCGCGGCTGAAATGTGTGTTCCCGAAAAATCCGCGACTGGCCGAAAGGGGCGAAGGGTGCACCGACGTCAGGATGAGGTGTTTTTCCCGGTCAATAAACCCGCCTTTGCGGATGGCATAATTTCCCCACAGGATAAAGACCACATGGTTTTTTAATTCATTGATCTGATGGACCACGGCGTCGGTGAATGTCTCCCAGCCCTTTCCCTGGTGCGATCCGGCCTGATGCGCCCGGACGGTAAGCGTGGCGTTGAGCAGCAGCACCCCTTGTCCGGCCCACGCGGTCAGGTTCCCGCTTGCGGGGATGGGCTTGCCGGTGTCCCGGTTCAGTTCCTTAAAGATGTTATACAGGCTTGGGGGAAATGCCACACCGTCGTTTACCGAAAAGCATAACCCGTGGGCCTGTCCGGGACCATGGTATGGGTCCTGTCCGAGGATCACCACCTTTAAGCGGTGGAACGGACATTGGTCGAAAGCATTAAAGATCAGCCGGGCCGGAGGATATATTCTTTTTGTGCGGTATTCTTCACGAACAAATTCGGTCAGGCTTTTGAAATAATCCTTTTCAAATTCACCGGCAAGAACAGGTTGCCAACTGGGTTCGATGTTTACGTCCACTTCTGATTGATGATTGATGATTGATGATTGATGATTGTTTCGCTAAAATAAGCAATTACCGGTTTTTTATTGTTTTTCGCCGCTTTAATTTTTTACTTTTATTTGGAGAATTTAAATCGATATGGAAATACTTTTTCTTTTGGCCGGACTGGCCGTTGGCTTTTTGTTGGCTTTCCTGCTTTTTCAGTTGAAAGGAAAGGGGTCTGGGCAGGAGTTGCAGACGATGCGCACAGACTATGAGAAGGAGCTGGCCAGGCAGGAGGAAAAGTCCGTCCATTTGCAGAAAGAGTGCGACCAGTTGGCGATCAGGCTGGATCATTCGGAGTCGGAGAACGAACAACAGGTAAGGAAGTTAGCGACTGCCGAAGCCGACCTGGCCCATCTGCGGGAGAAGCTGGACTCCCGGATCAAAGAGATCGATGGGTTGCAGAAAAAGTTTACGGTCGAATTTGAAAATGTGGCACACCGGATACTGAAGCAACATTCGGAAGAGTTTACGCAGGTTAATCAGAAGAACATCAGCGGTATTTTGGACCCGTTAAAGGAAAAGATCCGGCTGTTCGAGAACAAGGTCCAGGAAACGTATGAAAAAGGGCTGAAAGACCAGACCGATTTGAAAGCAGAGCTGAAAAAGTTGCAGGACCTGAATCTGAAGATCAGTGATGATGCCAATAATTTAACCCGGGCGCTGAAAGGGGATGTCAAAAAGCAAGGGAACTGGGGAGAGGTGATCCTGGAACGCATACTGGAGCGGTCGGGGCTGACCGAGGGACGGGAATATGAAAAGCAGGTAAGTGTGACGGGTGACGATGGTGCGCGTTTTCAACCGGATGTGGTGATTCATCTGCCGGAGCAAAAACACCTCATTGTCGATTCAAAGGTATCGCTGGTCGCGTACGACCGGCTGGTCAACACCCCGGATGACACGTTGCGGCAACAATACACGAAGGAGCATTTGCTGAGTGTGAGAAACCATGTGAAGCTGCTGAAGGAAAAGTATTATCAGCATATTCCCGGGATGAATTCGCCCGATTTCGTGTTGCTGTTTATTCCCGTCGAATCTTCCTTCAGCGTGGCGGTTCAGGCCGATCAGGAGTTGTTTACATACGCCTGGGACAACAAGGTGGTGATCGTGAGCCCGTCGACCTTGCTGGCGACGCTTCGGACAATCGCGTCGATTTGGCAGCAGGAAAACCAAACGCGCAACGCGCTGGAAATTGCCCGCCAGGGTGGCGCGTTGTATGACAAGTTTGTTGGTTTTATCGCTGACCTTGAAAAGATCGGTGTGAACCTGGAACAGACCCGTAAGAATTATGACCTGGCGGTTAACAAGCTTCACACCGGTCACGGGAACCTGGTGCGTTCGGCCGAAAAGTTGCGCGACCTGGGGGCGAAGACCAGCAAACAACTGCCCGGACAGTACCTGGAAGAATGAGGAGCCATGGGCTCGGTGCGGTCAGGCGGGCATTTTCTTGTCCGGCAGGTGATGCCCGTTCTGAAAAGCCGGAATGATGCGGATGCCCGGGAGTTGCCATTCCGGATCATGACTGGCACAGATGACGGTTTTGCGGGTTGCCGTCACGTAATCGATGAAAAACAGTTTTTGTTGCTCATTCAGTGCCGAGGTGGGTTCGTCAAGCAGCAGCACCGGACGGTCGAGCAGCATGATCAGCACCCACCCCAGTTTTTGCCTTTCCCGCCCTGAAATGTCGCTCGTATTTTTTTGCAAAATCCCGGTTGGAAGATCGACATCACGAAGCTTCCCCATGAGTTTTCCGGCGGAATAGGGAATATGTTTGTTCGGGGAACAACTGAAAATTTCCTGAAAAACATCGCCGACTTTCCCGTTTGGAAAGTCAATTTCCTGACTCAGATGGCCGATCTGACTCCTGATTTGCTGCATGTTGCCGGGTTTTACCTCGGTGCGGTTCAGTCGGATGGATCCCTGGTCAGGGTCGATGAAGCCCAGGATGAGATTTAACAAGCTTGTTTTGCCGCTTCCCGAAGGAGCGGTAAGCACCACTTTCTCGCCTTCGGGAACCGTCAGGCTAAACTGATCTAGAAGTTGCCGGTCCCCTAGCTTTAAGGATATATTCTGAAACTGGATCATGAAGGAAAGGTAAAAAACAGAAAACGGGCCGGCGGTCCCGGCTACCTGTTAACTTGCCTTGAGGCGTTGCGCTTCGCCCTGCTCCAATTTTGAAGCGGCATACGCCCTGGATATTTTCAGGTTCTTGATCCCATCGGTCGGACTGTCGAACATGGCATCGATCATGATGCTCTCACAGATGGAACGAAGTCCGCGGGCGCCCAACTTAAACTCGAGCGCCTTATCGACAATAAATTCGAGGGCATCTTCTTCAAAACTCAGTTCGATGGAGTCCAGCTCAAACAGCTTGATATATTGTCTGATCAACGAGTTCTTTGGTTCGGTGAGAATGTTTCTCAACGCCTGGCGGTCGAGCGGTTCCAGGTAAGCCAATACGGGTAACCGGCCGATGATTTCAGGAATGAGCCCGTAACTCTTCAGGTCTTGCGGTGCAATGTACTGCATCAGGTTATTACGGTCGATCATCCCGGAGCGTTTATGGGCACCATACCCGACGACCTTGGTGTTTAAACGGTTGGCGATTTTTTTGTCGATCCCGTCGAAGGCACCACCGCAAATGAAAAGGATATTTTTGGTGTTGACAGGGATCATTTTTTGTTCGGGGTGTTTCCGTCCTCCCTGCGGGGGAACGTTGACAACCGATCCTTCGAGCAGTTTGAGCAAGCCCTGTTGGACGCCTTCACCTGATACATCGCGGGTAATGGACGGGTTATCTCCCTTTCGGGCAATTTTGTCGATCTCGTCAATAAAAACGATTCCGCGTTCGGCCGCATCGACATGATAATCGGCCGCCTGAAGCAGTCGGGTGAGCAGGCTCTCCACGTCTTCACCCACGTACCCGGCCTCGGTGAGCACGGTGGCGTCAACGATTGTGAACGGCACATGCAGCATTTTGGCAATCGTCCGGGCCAGCAACGTCTTCCCGGTACCGGTTTGCCCGACTAAAATGATGTTCGACTTTTCAATTTCTGTTTCATCCTTCTGAACCTTTTGGTTCAGCCGCTTGTAATGGTTATACACGGCCACGGACAGGACTTTCTTGGCCTGCTCCTGGCCGATGACATACTGATCGAGAAACGCTTTGATTTCTTTTGGTTTCAGGAGTTTGACCCCGGTGAGGTCGAATTCGGTATCTTTTCTGAACTCTTCCTCCACAATCGAGTATGCCTGTTCAATGCAACGGTCACAGATGTGACCCTCCATTCCCGCGATCAACAGGTTGACGTCTTTTTTCTCTCTTCCGCAAAAAGAACATTTGTCCATGGTTGTCATCTCCTTCGTTGTGCTTAGCTTTTGACCAAAATCTCATCGATCATGCCATATTCCTTCGCTTCTTCCGACGTCATCCAGTAATCACGATCGGCATCCTTTTCAACCTGTTCATACGTTTTGCCGGCATGTTTGGCAATAATTTCATACAATTCCCTTTTCAGCTTCAAGATTTCGCGGGCGGTAATTTCAATGTCGGATGCCTGTCCCTGGGCTCCCCCCATCGGCTGATGGATCATGATGCGCGAATGCTTTAACGCCGAGCGTTTTCCGTTGCTGCCTGCAGTCAGCAAAACGGCGCCCATCGACGCGGCCATCCCGGTACAGGTGGTCACGATTTCGGGTGAAATATACTGCATGGTGTCATAGATGCCCAGTCCGGCATGAACGGACCCTCCGGGCGTATTGAAATAAATCTGGATATCCT
>CAZANK010000269.1:0-5819 GCA_964486235.1 uncultured Prolixibacteraceae bacterium
GCTGCGTTGACAGGTACCCGGTGCGACGCCAGGAAACCTTCAGTCGCGCAGATCAGTTCCAACGCATGGTCTGACCGGATGGCTTCCCTGACCATTTTGTCGCCTTCCACCAAAAAAAGCTTTTCCTGATCGCGTATTTTTTTTCTCGATAAGGAATGGATCAATTTTATTTTGTTTTTGCTCAGCATCGTGTTCGAAACCTAATTTGCAAAAATAAAAAAGCCCCAATGATTTGTTTGCAGCAGATAGTGTTTATTTTTGTCATTTGAACTATTTTTTATGCGCACAGGATCAAGGGAAAATGGTTTTCGGACGACGCTTATGCTGTTGGTGTCATTGCTGGTGGTTTCTTGTTCTTCCACGAAGTTTGTCCCGGAAGGAAAGAAGCTGCTGAATGATGTCGCGATCCATCTTGACAATAAACAGCTTAGCAGGGAGGAAATCAGGGCGCAGGTCAGGCAGAAGGAGAATCTAAAGATACTGGGGTTTATCAGGTTCCATCTGGCGATCTACAACTTATCGTCAAGGAAAAAGAAGAACGACTGGTTTAAACGCATTGGTGAGGAACCGGTCCTTTACCAGGAGTCGCAGACAGCCAGGTCCAGGGAACAGTTGAAACTCTACCTGCAGAACAAGGGCTATTTTGACGCCATCGTGAAAGACACCCTGATTCACCATCCCCAAAAACCCAAGGTCAATCTGGTTTTTACGATTCAGCCGGGTGAGCCCCGGAGGATCAGGAAATATACCTATAAGACAGAAGATGAGGGAATAAAGCCACTGTTGCTGAGGGGCTCCAGAAGACAACTGGTCGGTGAAAATGACCTTTTTGATGTGGACCTTCTGAACGCCGAACGTCAACGGCTGGTGGGCATGCTGCAGAACCGCGGGTATTACGGGTTTTCGGCCGATTATATCGAGTTTTTAGCCGACAGTACACCAGGGAACAGGCAGGTTGATATTACCGTTTCGGTATCGGACGCCGACCCCGGGGAGAAAAGTGACCTGATAAAACCTCATAAAAGGTTTATTGTCCGTCAGTATCAGATTCAGACCGATTTCAGTCCGCCGCAATTGTCGCAGCTCGCCACTCCCGAACCGCCCGATACGCTTGTGATGCCTCCGTATACCATCACTTATCAGGGCAAACTGAGGTACAGGCCACAGTTGCTGGACGATCTGAACAGGATCAAGGACGGGGACTTTTATTCGTTGCGGAATGTGGAGAAAACATACCGCTCACTGAATCAGATCAGACAATTCAGGATGGTGAACCTGAGTTTTCAGGAGATCGATTCGCTGGGCAATGATTCGATTGGCGTGCTGGATAGCCGGTTTCAGTTATCGCCGCTTCCACGGCAGGGCTTTTCGGTCGACCTGGAAGGAACCAATTCGTCGGGGAACCTCGGGGTCGCGGGTAATCTGAATTATCAGCACAGGAACCTTTTCCAGGGGGCAGAAATCCTCAACATCACCCTGAAAGGGGCCTTTGAACGTCAGCAGTCGGTGGCGGGCACATCCCGGAGCGGAAACTTCAATACCCGCGAATACGGCATCGAAGGATCACTGACGTTGCCCAAGTTTCTAAGTCCGGTGCAAGGAACGAATTTTTTTACCTTTCAGGTTCCCCAAACGAATTTCTCCCTGGGATACAATTATCAGAGGAGGCCCGATTATACCAGGACCATTACCAACTTCCGGTTTGGCTATACCTGGAAAAGCAAGCTCTTTCGCACGCATTATCTTAATCTGGTCGATTTCAACTATGTGAACCTGTACGAGTTTAATGAGAAATTCATCAACTCGATCAAAGACCTCTATATTAAAAGCAGTTACACGGATCATTTGATCTCGGCGCTGAATTATACCCGTGTCGACAACACCCAGAATATTGCCCGGGGCGGGAATTACCGTTATTTTAAGTGGTCGTTTGAATCGGCGGGCAACCTGCTGGCCGCGATTGCCGAACTCTCAGACAGGGCGAAGAAATCCGAGCTTGACACCGTGACCCATGAATTCGTGCGCTACCATCAAGTTTTCAGTACCCGGTTTGCCCAGTACCTGAAAACCGATTTTGAGTACCGGTACGGCTATATGCTCGACAAGTTCAACTCGATCGTCGGGAGATTGTTTTTGGGAGTCGGTGTGCCTTATGGAAATTTCGATGTCCTGCCGTTTGAGAAAAAATATTTTACAGGGGGGGCTAACGGCATCCGCGCCTGGCAGGTACGAACCCTCGGTCCCGGTACCTATAAAGCCTCCGAGGATGCCTATCCGAACCAGTCGGCCGACATTAAGCTCGAAGGAAACCTCGAGTACCGGTTTCGGCTGTTAGGGCGTGCAGAGGGGGCTTTTTTCCTGGATGCCGGTAATATTTGGGCAATCAACCAGAATGATAACCGCGAAGGGGCCTTGTTTAAGGTCGACCGGTTTTATAAAGAGATTGCGGTGGGGACCGGCACCGGACTGCGTTTTAATTTCAACTATTTTATCTTCAGGCTGGATCTTGGCATGAAGCTTCGCGACCCTTCCCTGGAGCGTGGTAAACGTCTGATCGTTGGCAATTATCCGATTAAGGCTGACCATTTCAGCCTTTCGTTTGCCATTGGATACCCCTTCTGAGCGCAGCGTGTAGAACATCACGCACAGCGCACGTTTTCCCCATGCCCTATGCTCTGCTCTATGCCCCATGCCTTATGCAAAAAAAAGGATGACCGTGAAGCCATCCTGATGTCTTTTGAACAGGAGAAAACGCTAGGCCTTGTTGGCCGAACCCAGCACGTTCAGGTTTTTGTGTTTGTAGAGTTCCTTTAGTTCGTCGCGGGCAGGGCCAAGGTATTTCCTGGGGTCAAATTCCCCCGGTTTTTCAACAAATACCTGACGAACGGCCGCGGTCATCGCTAAACGGCCGTCAGAATCAATATTAATTTTGCATACGGCCGATTTTGCAGCACGGCGCAGCCATTCTTCCGGGATGCCTACGGCGTCTTTCATTCTGCCGCCGGTTTCATTGATCATCCGGACATATTTCTGAGGAACAGATGATGATCCGTGAAGCACAATCGGAAATCCAGGTATCCTTTTCTCGATCTCCTCAAGAATATCAAATCGAAGCATCGGCGGAATCAGAACGCCATCCTCATTCCTGGTACACTGATCGGGCGTAAACTTGTTGGCCCCATGAGAAGTGCCGATAGAGATCGCCAGGGAGTCCACACCGGTCTTTTGCACGAAATCCTCGACCTCTTCCGGACGTGTATAATGCGATTTTTCAGCAACAACGTCATCTTCAATCCCGGCAAGGACACCAAGTTCGCCTTCAACCGTCACATCATGGGCGTGGGCATATTCAACGACCTTCTTCGTCAGGGCCACATTCTCTTCGTAAGAATGATGGGACCCGTCGATCATGACTGACGAAAATCCGTTGTCGATACAGTCTTTGCACAGATCAAACGTGTCGCCATGGTCAAGATGCAACACGACCGGGATCTCATATCCCAGCTCTTTGACATACTCAACAGCTCCACGGGCCATATTTCTTAGAAGTGTCGCGTTGGCATATTTTCGGGCACCCGACGACACCTGCAGAATGACAGGCGACTTGGTTTCCACGCAGGCCTGCAGGATCGCCTGAAGTTGTTCCATGTTGTTGAAGTTATATGCCGGAATGGCATACCCGCCGTCAACAGCTTTTTGAAAGAGCTCTTTGCTGTTAACGAGCCCTAATTCTTTGTAACTAACAGCCATATCATTTAAAAATTAATTGATAAAAATGGGTCATCATTGGTCTCGTTGATTTGAACCGAAAAACGCTGCTTTCGTGATCTTCGGAGAACCAGTACAATATTAGCAATAAATTAGCACTTAAAGGCATAAATCGGGAAGCCGTATTCTTATTTTCAGAAAAGCTTAACACTTTTCAGCGATTTGGAATTCTCCTTTTAAAACCGTACATTAATATCCGGATATTTGCAGTTATGAGGTTCAGACAGATCATCAGGGAGTATTTTTCATTTTCAAAGAGTGAACGGACTGGATTAACCATCCTGATCGTTCTGATGGTTATTCTTCTCATCACAGACCGGCTTGTTTTTTATCTGGAGAAACCGCAGCCGGCCGACCAGGAGAAATTTGCCGAAATGCTCGAAGCGTTAAAACGACAGGAGGTCAGTCCTGTGGAGGGTTCGCTCTTTGCTTTTGATCCGAACACGATCGACTCCGTCACGCTGGTCCGCCTGGCGTTGCCCACCCAGGTGAAACAGAATCTCCTGAAATACCGCTCACGAGGGGGACGCTTCAGGGCAAAAAAAGACGTGCGCCGGATTTATGGGATGAATGATTCCGTTTACGAGCAAATAGAGGCGTTTCTGGACATCCGGGAACCCGGGGGCCACCGGGGCGATGCCGCCATTGTTCCTGATCGTCGCGCCATGCTGCGGGAGGCTGACGAAACCGCCGGGAAGCCTGACCCATTTCCCCGGACGCCCAGGGTCGAGATAAACCGGGCTGTTGCCGGAGATCTGGAAAAGCTGTATGGGATTGGTCCCGTCTTGTCTGACCGGATCGTGAAATACCGGAATCTGCTCGGAGGTTTTTATTCACTGACTCAACTGTCGGAAGTGTACGGATTAAGCGCCGACGTGCTGGACGGAGTTTTGCCGCACCTGGAACTGGATTCTTCCGCACTGATCCCGCTCAATATCAATTTTGCAAATGCCGGCGAATTGGTCAGGCATCCTTACCTGAAATGGGACGATGCGCGCCGTATCATCCGTTACCGGGAAAAAGGAGGCTTCATTGAAGACAAATTTCATTTGCGCCGGGATTCTGTGTTGAATGATGAAGTTTTTAAAAAAATTGCTCCTTATCTTCAAACCGCCAACTGAAGAAAGCTGTTCTTTCCTGAAGAAATAGGAAGGTTTATTTTTAAATTTAAATTTTTGATGATAAATTTGATTAATCATACAGAATTCCTAAATTTGCGGCTCAAAAATTTAACAGATAAAATTGACAGAGTATGATCGTTATTCCGGTTAAAGAAGGTGAAAATATCGAAAGAGCCCTGAAAAGATTCAAGAGGAAATTTGAGAAAACAGGCGTAATCAAAGAATTGCGTGAACGTCAGGCTTTTACAAAACCTTCGGTGGAGAGAAGGACTGAGATTAAGAAGGCAATTTATATTCAAGAACTGCAGCGTCAGGAGGACTAGCTTCTTTTTGTCTGGTTCCTGTTTGCTGTTAAGGAGTGGCTTATGTCCTATCAGGAATCATTTCTGAGATATTTGAAGTTTGAGAAGAGGTGTTCAGACCACACCATTATTGCTTATAAAAAAGACCTCGATCAGTTTGAAGCTTTTTTGTTCAAATGGGTCGGGGATTTTAACATTCTGGAAGTGGACAGGAATATGATCCGGCAGTGGGTCGTCTCGCTGATGGAATTGGGAGATACCCCCAAGACTGTGGTCAGAAAGGTAACTGCACTCAAGTCTTTCTATAAGTATTTGATGCGTCAGGAATTGATCGGGACTTCTCCTGCCGCCATGGTAATCACGCCCAGGATCCCCAGGAAACTGCCCGAGTTTGTCGACGAGAATAGTCTCCATGCGTTGCTGGATAACGGTTACTTTCAACAGGATTTTGAAGGGCTTAGAGATAAGCTGATGGTCAGCCTTTTCTACGGATCAGGCATACGCCTCTCTGAACTGAAGAATCTGAAGGATACCGATCTCCTGCAGGCAGAATCGTTGGTGCGGGTGCTGGGGAAGAACAGAAAGGAACGTATTGTCCCCTATCCACGCAGTATAAATCCCTTGATCA
>CAZANK010000270.1:0-5754 GCA_964486235.1 uncultured Prolixibacteraceae bacterium
ACTCCAGAAACGGGCTGCACTGAACCTGTATCATTTCCTTACCGGACAGCCGGTCGAAGATTGTCTGAATGATCAAACCTCAGGAAAAACACGATGATACGAAAAACAAGTCCGTCCATACTCCGCCTTCTTCTTAAGGCAACCCTGTTTCTGCCGGCAGCGGCTTTGTTGGTGGCCTGCAGCTCCGTTCAACACATCAGGAACCCCTATGAGACGGTCAACTGGTCCGGATACGGACAGTATAAGGCGAACCTGCACACCCACACCATGGTCAGCGACGGCTGGATGAACCCGCAGGCGGTGGTCGGGAAATACCGGGATGCAGGCTATCATATCCTGGCTATTTCAGACCACAATTCAGTAACCTGGCCCTGGAGCGAATTCTCGAAATTCAAAGCGGGCGGAAAGACCGAAAAGCGGACAGCGAACAGGGAGCTAAAACCGCAGGAAGAAGACTGGATCAGACCCGAAGATCTTCTTTTTAAGAATGTCAGCCCTGACGATGCCGGGATGGCAGCAATCCAGGCCAATGAACTTTCGGATCATCATCATATGAACAGTTTTTTCAATGACCACAACGGAACAAAAACAGAAGAGGAATCGCTGAAAGCCACCGCTGCAAAGCATGGCCTTACCGTGCTGAACCATCCCGGACGTTATCACGACACCAACCCCAAACATTACAGCCTGGACTGGTACCTTGACCTTTACCGGCGTCACCCGCACCTGCTGGGTATGGAAGTGTACAACTGCGGGAACCGATTTCCCCACGACGATATGCTGTGGGATTCAATCCTGACAGTTATGGCTCCGGTACGCCCGGTATGGGGCTTCTCAAACGACGACATGCACTCGATGCGCGACTTCGGACGCAACTGGAACGTTTTTCTTTTGCCTGAACTGAACGAAAAGGCCGTTCGTCAGGCCATGGAAAAAGGAGCTTTCTATTTTGTCTACTCCCCCGACGGGCATAGTGGCCCAAAGCCACCTGTCATTGAATCGATAAAAGTGAATCAGCAAAAAGGAAAAATTGCGATTAACGCATCAGGGAGCGACTCCATCGTGTGGATCGCCGAAGGGAAAAAGATCATGCGGGGAAAACGGTTCGTATTAAAAAAAATGCAGGGAAAGGTCAGGTATGTCCGCGCCGAAGTGTATGGCACCGGCGATATTGTCGTGTGTACACAACCGTTTTTTTTGAATGCCGAACCATTTAAGCCTGAACACCATGAACACAGAGAATAAAAGGGCCATTGACCGCCGGAATTTCTTGCAGAAATCGGCCCTTGCAGGTGCCGCTGCCAGTGTGGCAACCGTATTCCCGGCTTTTACGGCCCCAACTGAAAGTACCGCTTCGCCGTCAGTCCGCCGTTCGCTTGTTCCGGAAATGATGATGAACGAAACGGTATCACTTTCGAAGCCGATGCTTGCGCCGTGCCAACTTAGCTTCCGCATCGGGCTGGCACGGACGCGAATGCAGTCGTATCCCTGCAACTCGATGGATTTTATCATGATGGATGTCGAGCGGCCTGCCAACAGCAGCCGAAAGGCTCATTGGAGCACAGGGGATATGACCGGCCGCTTACTCGAGTTTCTGAGTTGTTCAGAAGGTGTTGACGGGAAACATGACCCGAGACTTGATGAATTATTTGAACGAATCTTCGCGCAAAGACAACCTTCCGGAGTGATTGGTCCGTATGCTCTTCATCCACTCAATTTACCGCAAATGGATGATCCTTTCCGGTGGGCGGCAGCATCGAAGCTATTGCCGGGCTTACTGAGATATTATGATCTGACGGGAAATGAAAAGGCATTAAAGGCCGCCGAAGGTCTGGCCGAAGTACTTTGGTCTGTCCGGGACCGGTGGAAAGAGGCGGTAAAACTGGAGCAGGAATATATCGGGATTCTCCAGTGGGTAACCGAACCCTTCGCCCGGCTTTACGGAATCACAAAGGATCCCCGGTGGATGGAATTCTGTGGTATGATCAAAGACAATGTTCGTCCGCTGGAAGGAAGACAATGTCATTCCCACGGGTATCTGAGTACCCTTCGCGGACTTCAGGTAATGACACTGATCACAGGCGACCTGTCGTGGAATACCTTACCTGATCAGAGTCAAAAAGTCATTCTTGAGAAACATCTGGAAATGCCCGACGGGTGTATCGCCGAATTTTTCCCCTTTAACAGCCGGAATGAAGGTTGTTCCATATCGGACTGGCTGATGCTCAACCTGAACCAGGGGTTGATCCACGGCGATGACACCGCGTACGACAAAGCAGAACGCATATTCTGGAATGCTTTGGCCTTTAACCAGATGATTACAGGAGGGTTTGGTCACCGCCGAATCGTTTCGAATGGCTACGGAATTGATCAACTGATGGAGTCCTGGTGGTGCTGTACTCAAAATGCCGGAACGGGAATGTCGGAATATGCCCGGCATACCGTGACGTTCAGGAACAATACCATTCATGTTAACTTTTTAACTCCCGGTACATTTGAACTTCCTTTACCTGGAGGCAAATGGGTAAAAGTCATCATTCAAACTGCTTATCCGGGCAAGGCTGAAGCGACGATTGATGCGGAAGATGTACCTGAAGACATCCCTTTAAAAATCCGGATACCTTCCTGTGTAAAAGCCCCGGAAGTCAAAGAAACCCGTTCAGGTGGAAATGTGAAAGCTACTTTCACCGGGAAAATCGGACACCGGGTTGAACAGGCTCATCCGGGAGTGATCTTAACATACGGCCCGCTGGTTTTGATCCCGACCCGAACGGTAAAAGCAGGAAGTTATTCTACACCTGACACTTCTTCTGAAAAAGTGATGGAAGGATACGATCCGCAATCAATGCCACCGGGTATTCCAATAATTCAAGTGGAGGGTCAGCCTGATGCAAACGGATTTATCAAATTTCCCCTTTGTCCGCCCGACCGCCCGTTGCCTCCCTGGAACTACTGGCATGAGGGTCCCGGCTCCCCGACGTGGGTGGAAGGAGCAGGAGTTGAAGTGGGCTTAAAATTCCCGGACGGCAAAGCACTTCACACCCGCTTTGCCCCGATGTGCTACAATACGTCCTGCCTGTCCCCGTTCGAAACACCTGTCGTATTTCAGGACGCGAAAAAATAAGCATTGAAACCAGTAAAAAAACAGATGGAAAAAAGAGGCAATACAATCGACAGGCGCAGCTTTATTCGGCATACGGCGCTTGGAATAGCAGGCATCCCTTTGATTTCGGGTACCTTCAGAAAAGTTGCACCCAGCGATAAAGTCAGAATAGCGGTTATCGGACTGGGACCGCAAGGCAACAGCCATTTGAAATGGTTTAACGAATTGCCGGACGTCGAAATTGCAGCACTTTGTGACGTGGATAAAGTCCGGTTGGATGAAACGCATCAGCGGTTCCTGTCAATGAATCCCAACGCCCGCGTCAGTACCTATACCGATTTCAGGCAGGTACTCGACCGGAACGATATTGATGCGATTGCCTGTGCAACACCCGACCACTGGCATGCCCTGATTGCCATCATGGCTTTTCAGGCAGGTAAAGATGTGTATGGGGAGAAACCTTTGTCGTACACCCATGCAGAAGGAAGGGCCATGCTGAAAAGTCTGGAAAAACACAGATCGGTTTTCCAATTGGGAACGCAAATTCATGCCCGGGAAAATTATCACCGGATCACAGAAATCATTCAGTCGGGTTATCTGGGTAAGATCCAACTGGTGCGGCTTTGGAAGACAGGAGGTTCTCCCGGACTGGGATTTCCAAAACCTGAAAACCCCCCGGATACGCTTGACTGGAACAGGTGGCTGGGACCGGCGCCTTACGAAGCATACACCCCCGTTCGTTGTCATGGTTCCTACCGCTATTTTCTTGATTATTCAGGAGGCGTTTTCGCTGATTTCTGGTGCCACATTGCCGATATCCTGTACATGTCGCTTCATCCAAAAGGTTTGCACAGCATTGAAAGCAGGGGCGAAAGACCTTATGACGGCATTGCCGACGCGCCCAAATGGATCGACGCCCGGTTTAAGTTCGAGAACCTCGATGTCTGCTGGACGACAACACCTCCCCCGGTTCCGGGAGCTGACAAAATGCATATCGGGGCACATTTTGAAGGGGAAAACGGCACATTGACCTGTGATTACAATACCTGCACCATTCGCATAGGAAATGAGGTCTTAGGCGATATCCCTGAAATTCCAAAGACGCTCGCACGGTCCCCCGGGCACCAGCGAAACTTTATTGACTCCGTTAAATCGAGACAACAACCGGAAAGTAACCTGGATTATGCCCGCGAAATGACCGTTCCAATGCATCTGGCTATCATCTCGTTCCGGCTGAAAAGAAAACTGCAATGGGACAGCCTGAGCGAACGGTTCGCAGGAGACGATGCCGCCAATTATTTGTTATCAAGAGCCTGCAGGGCACCGTGGGCATTACCGAAGTAATTAATCAGCTAAATAAAACAAAAAAATGAGACGAATTATCCTGATCAGTTGTATCGCATTTTTATGCGCCACACCGTGTTCTGCGCAAAAAGATGACGGATTTGTTTCTCTTTTTAACGGGAAAGACCTGACCAACTGGACCCTGAATAAAGAAGGCGGGTTTGAAGTGACCAACGGCGAATTGATCACGAAAAGCAGTGGCAACGGATTTGATATTTATACCACAAAATGGTATGGCAATTATATTTTCCGCTTCGAATTTCTGCTGTCGGAGAGAGGCAACAGCGGAGTTTTTATCCGTTGTACGCCGGCGGATGAATATCCGTCTGCGGGCGTTGAGGTCCAGTTGCTTGCCCCCTGGACACCCTGGCGCGACGACCTTCATTGTACCGGCTCGATGTACGGGCATGTAGCCGTTACAAACCGGCCCGACGAAACCACGGGGATTTGGCACAAAATGGAAATTAAATGTGACCGCAATATCATCACAATCGCTGTCGACGGCCAGGTGACCACAATGGCAAACATCGACACGGTGCAAACGTTGGCGGATATGCCTTTATTTGGTGCTATTGGGTTTCAGGGAAGCCACACCAAAAAGCCGAACCAGTTTGCCAAAATCAGGAATATTTCGATCCGGGATTTTGACGCAGAACCCGATTACGTACTAAAAGGATTGTCTGATGAAAACGAAAAGTGGAGGGTTCCGGCAATAGAGGCTGCTGTTAAACTCGGTGCAGTCATGGTACAACCATTGGCCCGGCTGCTGTCGGGTGATGATCCGGTTGCAAAGAGCTCTGCCAAACAGGCGCTTTTTGATATTGTCGCAACTGTTTCCGGCCCTCAGGCTTCAGGGAAACAAAAAAAGGAAGTTGCCGCCGCGTTAAAGAAGAGTTCAAAAAATGCCTCTGTTGATCATGTGAGGGATCATCTCAGATGGCTGTCAGGAATGATCAAAAACTGAGGGCATGGAAAACGAAAATAAACCTGCGACCAACCGGTTACAGTCAATCGACGCATTGCGCGGATTCGACATGTTCTGGATCATGGGCGGGAGGCACATTTTCCTCGGACTTGCCACACTTACCGGCTGGCCTGTTTTCCAATGGTGGGCAGCTCAGGTAAAACACACCGAATGGCATGGGTTCACGTTTTACGATATGATTTTCCCGCTGTTTCTCTTTATTGCCGGAATGTCTTTCCCTTTCTCCCTCGCTAAACGGACAACGATGAACGAAAACCGCAAATCATTGTATGGTCATGTGGTTCGTCGCGGATTGTTACTGGTGGTTCTGGGAATACTTTAC
>CAZANK010000271.1:0-5735 GCA_964486235.1 uncultured Prolixibacteraceae bacterium
CGACCGCAATTACCGCGCCTTCATGGAGGAGGTCGACCAGCTCGACCGCGACCGCCAGGAGCTCTTTGACCAGCTCGAAAACAGGAAATCCCTGATCTTTCACCCGGCATTGACCTACCTGGCCCGCCAGTACGATCTGGAACAGATCGCCCTCGAGGCCGACGGGAAAGAACCTTCACCCAAATCCATGCGCGAGCTGATCGGGCTGGCCAGGTCGGAAAAGATCCGCGTCATTTTCATTCAAAAGGAGTTCGACGCTGAAAACGCACGACAACTGGCCAGGGAGATTCAGGGGGAAGCGGTTCAGATCGACCCGTTGAATGAGCAATGGGACAAGCAGTTGCGGGAAATCGCGAATAAAATGGCCACGGCGTCCCAAAACCAACCCTGAACGGGATCATTTCCGTGCGCACGGGAATCTCCGTCAAAAACAAGCCGCTTTTCGCGGCAACGAAGGGTAAATTGAAGCAGTGTGGCAAAGAAAGGAAATTGAAGCAAATTGGAGGCGTTCATGCGAAAACTTCTGGAAGTAAATAATCTCAGTGTCAGCTTCGACGAAACCGTCGTGCTGGAAAAGGTGAACCTGGACGTTCATGAAAAGGACTTTCTGGGAATGATCGGCCCCAACGGGGGCGGCAAGACAACGCTGATCAAGACCCTGCTTGGGTTGGTCAGGCCTTTTGAAGGGAAGATCACCTTTCACATCCCCACCAAGCGGATTGGTTATCTTCCGCAGATCAACCAGATCGACAAACGGTTCCCGATCCGGGTGATGGATGTTGTCCGCTCCGGAAAATCCCACGGCCCGCACTTCCTGTTTCAAAGCAACCGTCCGGAGATCGAACGGGCAGAGGCACTCCTGGAAGAAATGGGGATCATCCATCTTAGGCACAAAGCCGTTGGCGAATTGTCGGGCGGACAAATGCAGCGTGTCTTTCTGTGCCGTTCGCTGATGAATGACCCCGAACTGCTCATTCTCGATGAGCCCGATTCATTTGTCGACAATCACTTTGAGAACGAGCTTTACGGCAAGCTGAAAGACCTCAACGGGCGGATGGCCATCATCCTTGTTTCGCACGATGTCGGCACCATCACCTATTATGTCAAGACCATCGCCTGCGTAAACACGCGTCTGCATTACCATCCGAGCAACGTGATCAGCCAGGAACAACTGGCCTCCTATCATTGTCCGCTGCAGATCGTCACCCACGGCGACATACCGCACACTGTACTGAAGTTACACGATAAGCAGGACGAACATGGGCACATTCATTGATTTATTTTCATACGATTTTTTCCTTCATGCCCTTTGGGCATCGTTTTTCAGCGCCATCACCTGCGGACTGATCGGCACCTATATCGTTTCACGGCGCATCGTGTTCATCAGCGGAGGGATCACCCATGCCTCGTTCGGGGGCATCGGCATCGGCTATTTTCTTGGGCTGAACCCCCTTCTGGGCGCCGCGGTCTTTTCGGTGTTATCGGCCCTGGGCATCCAGTTTTTCACCCAAAAGGGCAAACTGAGGGAAGACTCGTCCATCGCGATCTGGTGGTCGCTGGGCATGGCCATCGGCATCATTTTCATCTACCTGTCGCCGGGATACGCGCCCAACCTGATGAGCTACCTCTTCGGGAGCATCCTCACCGTTTCCGGCACCGAAATCATCCTGATGGCCATCCTTTCGCTGGTGCTGGCCGTGTTCTTCCTGATCATGTACCGGCCCATCCTGTACGTGGCCTTCAACGAAGAATTCGCCAGGGTCACCGGACTGCCCGTGAACCGGGTCAATTACCTGCTCATCAGCCTGATCGCCGTCACCATCGTGCTAAACATCCGGGTGGTCGGCATCATCCTGATCCTGTCGCTGCTCACCCTGCCCCAGGCAACCGCCAACCTGTTTACCAACGACTTTAAACGCATGGTCTTTTTGTCGGTGCTATTTGCCTTCACCGGCTCTTTCATCGGGTTGAACCTCGCTTTTTTCGCCGACATTCCCTCGGGGGCGTCGATTATCTTCACCCTGGTGATCCTGTTCGGACTGATGAAGTGCCTCAGCGTATTTTTCGTAAAAAAAAGAAAATCAACAATTCCTTAACCGGTCGATTCGCTAAAAACAAAGCTTTTAACTAACTTTCCCAAAAATTAAACCATGTGTACCCTAAAACGCAGTATCACGGCCATCCTCCTGTTTTTCGCTGCCGCCGTGACCGGATATGCCCAGGACAGGCGGGAAATCAACATCCCTGATATTCTGGGCTACAAAACGTTGAAGTGCGATTTTAACATCCACACGGTCTTTTCCGACGGCGATGTCTGGCCGACGGTCCGGGTACAGGAGGCGTGGCTCGACGGACTGGATGTGATCGCCATCACGGACCATATTGAATATCGTCCTCATTCACAAGATATTGAAGCTGACCAGAACCGGGTTTTCGAAATTGCCAGGCCGCTGGCCGACCAGATCGGGATCATCCTGACCCGGGGCGCAGAGATCACCCGGGAAATGCCTCCCGGTCATCTCAACGCCCTCTTCCTTAAAAATGCCAACCTGATTGAGCGCGAAGACTGGTGGGAGGCCTGCGTGGAAGCGCGGGAGCAGGGTGCATTCGTGTTCTGGAACCATCCGGGAAGGAAAGACCAGCAGCCGGGAACGATCCGGTGGTGGCCGGAGCATACCCGTCTCACCAGCGCAGGGATCATGCGGGGCATCGAAGTGTACAACTCGTCCGAGTTTTATCCGGAAGCCCTGCAATGGGCCGACGAGAAAAACCTCACCATTTTTGCCAACTCCGACATCCATTCCCCGGCAGGGCTGGTGTATGGTCCTGAAAAACGGAAACGCCCGGTCACCCTGGTGTTCGCCACCGAGAAGACCGAAGAGGCCGTCAAAGCGGCCCTTCTCGAACGCCGCACGGCGGCCTATTTTGGCGACACCATCATCGGCGAGCGGCGTTTCCTGACGCCGATTTTCCTGAACGCCGTCCAATTGAAAAACACCCGCGTCCGACTGCAGAACCACCAGGTCCGGACTGTGAACATCTTCAACAACAGCGATGTTACCTTCCGTCTCAAAAAGCGCCAGCCAGCAGTCGGATTCGCCTGTCCCGATCACATCACCCTTCATGCGCGCCGCACCGTGAACATCGAACTGGAAGGCGTATCGGACGAAGTGGGCCAAATGCCCGTGTTACGGATGTACTATGAAGTCGGCAACCTGATCACCAACAAGGGCGAGTCGCTGCCGGTGAACATCGAAGTGCCGAACAGATGAAGTAGGAAGTCGCGAGTAGGAAGTAAAGAGGGTGACAAGGTAGGAAGGTGGAAAGATACTTCCAACCCTGGAACCCTCTTCCGGTTTCCGGTCTCCATTCTCCGGTCTCCGCTATTCGGTTTCCGCTTTGCCCTTTGCGCTTTGCCCTTTGCTATTCCGGCCCTCCAACGCAGATTTCTTGAAAAAAATTTGCAATTCCCGTGAAAAATTCATTTTTTTGTAGCTTCGTCCTGAAGGAATAAATACAATATGGCTTCCGTGGTGGGTCTTCGTTTCGAAGAAATAGCCATATTGCTATTTTTAAAAAATAGAATTATAAAACGTATGGATATCTTGATGACAATGAATTGGTGGTGGCGCGATATCTTTTCACATAACCGTGGAGAGAAGTAGCTGTCATGCCTGTCATGAAGAAAAAGCGGCTTATCGGACACGGTAAGCCGCTTTTTTTGTGCTCAATTTTTAAAATTTTCCCTTATGAATCCGATTCACGTCAACGTCAACATCAAACAAATTCTTGCCGACACGCTTACGCCGGTGAGTGTATACCTCAAGTTCAGGGAGCTTTATCCCCGTTCCATCCTGCTGGAGAGTTCCGATTATCACGGGCATGAAAATGCCTGGTCGTTTGTCTGCCTGAAACCGCTGGTCTGCTTCACGGCCGACCAGGGGGTGATCACCGTCGAAAGGCCGGGATATCCGGTACAGACGACCGCGGTTACGGGCCCGCGAACGGTGTCCGGTGAGTTAAATGCTTTTTACAAGTCCTTTCATCTCGCCGGCGAAGGTGCCGGCAGCCGGGCAAACGGGCTGTTTGGTTACCTGAGTTACGATTCTGTAAGGTATTTCGAGAAAATCGACATCCGGTCGGAACGAAAAGAAAGCGACGCGATCCCGGAAGTCCGGTATTGTTTTTACAAATACATCCTGGCCATCGACCACCACAAAGATGTCATCACGCTGATCGAGAATCAGCCCGAAGGGGAAACCAGCGAGATCAACCAGGTGGAGTCGCTGTTGCGCAATCTTTCCTTCCCGGTAACCGGATTCACGACCGAGGGCGAAGAGGCCCCGGGCATCACCGACGAGGATTACCGGGCCATGGTCAGGAAGGGGAAGGAACACTGCCGTCCCGGCGACGTGTTCCAGATCGTGCTGTCGCGCCGGTATTCACAGGCATTCCGGGGCGATGAGTTCAACGTGTACCGGGCCTTGCGGTCGGTCAATCCGTCGCCCTACCTGTTCTTCTTCGATTACGGCGATTTCAGGATTTTTGGATCGAGTCCGGAAGCCGAGCTGCGGATCAAAAAAGGCCGCGCACTCATCAATCCCATTGCCGGCACATTCCGTCGCACGGGAAACGACGATCAGGACCGGGTCCTGGCCGAGAAGCTGTGCGCCGATCCCAAGGAAAATGCCGAACACGTCATGCTGGTCGACCTGGCGAGAAATGACCTGAGCAGGAACGCCGACGATGTCCGGGTCGACAGCTTCCGGGAGGTCCAGTACTTCTCGCACGTCATCCACCTGGTCTCGGAAGTCTCGGGCAAGCTGCCTGCCGACGCCAACATGGTCGCCGTCCTGGGAAACTCGTTCCCCGCCGGGACGCTGTCGGGCGCACCCAAACACATGGCCATGAAGCTGATCGACCGTTACGAAAATCAGCGGCGAGGCTACTACGGCGGGACCATTGGCTTTCTGGGATTCGACGACAGCCTGAACCACGCGATCATGATCCGCTCGTTCCTGAGCAAAGACAACCGGCTCTGGTATCAGGCCGGCGCCGGCATCGTGGAAGCGTCGGTCGAAGAAAATGAGCTCCAGGAAGTCAACAACAAGCTGGCTGCCCTGAAAAAAGCCATGGAAATCGCGAAAACCATATAACCACCAGATTATGAACATTGCTGTCATTGATAATTACGATTCGTTTACCTACAACCTGGTACACGCCATCAAAAAGCTATCCGGTTTGCCGGTCGATGTATTCCGCAACGACGAGCTGGAACTGGAAGAGCTGGACCGCTACGCGAAAATCATCCTCTCCCCCGGGCCGGGTTTGCCCGAAGAAGCCGGACTGCTGATGGACATCATCCGGACCTACGCGCCGCGAAAAAGCATGCTCGGGGTTTGTCTGGGACACCAGGCCATCGGACAGGTTTTTGGCGCACGGCTAAAAAACATGTCGCACGTGCTCCACGGCATCGCCGGCACCGTCACGCAAATCCAGTCAGACCCGGTCCTGTTCGAGAATATCCCAAGGCTGTTTGAAGCCGGGCGCTATCATTCCTGGATCATCGATCAGGAAGGGTTCCCCGAATGCCTGGAGGTGACCAGCCTCGACGAAGACGGACGGATCATGTCCTTGAAACACAAGCAATATGATGTCCGCGGCGTCCAGTTTCACCCCGAGTCGGTGCTCACACCCTACGGCGAAAAAATCATCGCCAACTGGTTGAAAACGGA
>CAZANK010000272.1:0-5722 GCA_964486235.1 uncultured Prolixibacteraceae bacterium
GAGGCGTCCCTTCCCCACGGGGATAGGCTCGAAAGGCCGGTGCCAGTCAACGATGCTGCCTGTGCCGCGGGGGTAGCGGATGGAGAAGGGTCCCTTGTTGCCGAGTTGGGCCGTGTACATGAGGTTTCGCAGTTCCACCTCGTCCATGGGAGCGGAGACGGTCATGTTGGGAATGCTTCGCAGGTAGGCCAGGTCGAACACGCCGTGGTGCGTGGGACCGTCGGCGCCGACCAGTCCGCCGCGATCGAGGCAGAAGACCACGTTCAGGTTCTGGAGGGCCACGTCATGGATGACCTGGTCGTACGACCGCTGCATGAAGGTGGAATAGATGTTGCAGAACGGGATCAGTCCGCGGATGGCCATCCCGGCCGAGAAGGTGACGGCGTGTGGTTCGGCGATGCCCACGTCGAACGCCCGTTGCGGCATCTTTTCCATCATGATGTTCATGGAGCAGCCGCTGGGCATGGCGGGGGTGACGCCGACGATGCGGTCGTTTTGTTCGGCCAGTTCGAGGAGGGTCAGTCCGAACACCTCCTGGAATTTTCGCGGTATGTTTCCCGGACCACCGCATTCGAGCCGGCGGCCCGAGATTTTGTCGAACAAGCCCGGCGCGTGGAACTCCGTTTGGTTCAGTTCGGCCTGCTTGAAGCCCTTTCCTTTTTTGGTGAGCACGTGAAGCAGCTTGGGTCCCGGGATGTTACGGAGGTCCTGGAGCACCCGGGCGAGGTATTTGACGTCGTGGCCGTCGACCGGACCGAAGTAGCGGATGCCGAGGCTTTCGAAGAGGTTCGATTCCTTGAGGAGGGCGGATTTGATGGCCCCCTCGGTTTTTTGCACCAGTCGCCGGGCGCGGGGACCGAACCCGTTGAGTTTGCCAAGGCCTTCCCACACTTCCCGTTTCAGCCGGTTGTACGACTTTGACTTGGAAATTTTCAGGAGGTAGTTGCTCACGCCCCCGACGTTAGGGTCGATGGCCATATTGTTGTCGTTGAGGATGATGAGCACATCCGAGTTGATGGCCGCGGCATTGTTGAGGCCCTCGAAGGCCAGTCCCCCGGTCATCGACCCATCGCCGATCACGGCCACGATCTTGCGGTTTCCCTCTTTTTTCAGCGTCGCCGCCACGCCCATGCCCAGGGCGGCGGAGATGGAAGTGCTGGCGTGGCCGGTGGCGAAGGTGTCGTATTCGCTTTCGGCGGGTCTGGGAAATCCGCTGATGCCTTTGTATTGCCGGTTGGTGTGGAACACGTCCCGGCGTCCGGTGAGGATTTTGTGGCCGTAGGCCTGGTGGCCGACGTCCCACACCAGCAGGTCGAAGGGTGTCTGGAAGCTGTAATGGATTGCCACGGTCAGTTCCACCACGCCCAGGCTGGCGCCCAGGTGTCCCGGGTTGTGCGACACCTCGTCGATGATCCGTTGCCTGAGCTCATCGCAGAGGTGCGGCAGCTCGTCGACCGTCAGTTTGCGGAGGTCGGCGGGGTCGTTTATTGTTTTCAACACGCTCCCCTTAATTTCTTCCATGCGTCGAAAATTAAAAATACAAATATAGCGATAAGCGGTCAGCTTTTGCTTTGCGTTGTCAGCTTTTCGTTTCCGGCCTGAAGCAGCGGGTGCGGGAATCGTTCCTTTCGCGTTTTCTGCGTGTCATTTGCGTTTAAATCTTTCACCAACAGCGCAAGGCTCATCGCTTCTTCCGTTCATATTCTGACGAAACTGCGTTTTCGGTGGTCGAAGGTAGCCAGTTCGCTGAAGCCGGTATGGCGGAGCAGGTCGAGCGCGGTTTCGAAGTGCCGCGCTACCTGTCCGGCGCTATGTGCGTCGGACGAGAGCGTCACCGGGATTTGTTGATGGAAGCATTGTCCGAGGATTGCCGGGGCGGGTGCAAATTCCGCGCAGGGGCGGTCGATCATGCCGGTGTTGAGTTCGACGGTGAGGTTATTTTCGCGGATGATGTTCAGGGTATTTTCGAACAGGGCGGTTTGGTCTGACTCGGGGTAGGTCCTGAATTTTTTGATGACGTCGAGGTGTCCGATGATGTCGAAGAGTTGCGACTTTGCTGCGAGCTGAACCAGTTCAAAATAGATGTTGTACAATTCGTCGTTCGACCATTTCCCGTAGAGCGACTGGTCGCCGTCGAAGTTCCAGTCGCCGATAAAGTGGACGGATCCGATCACGTAGTCGAGCGGGAGTTCGCGGGTCACTGCGTCGATTTCCTCCTCCCTGCCGGGGAAATAGTCCATCTCGATGCCGTAGCGCACGGTGATTTGCGGGCTGTATTTCTCGCGGAGTTTGAGGATTTGGGCCGTCATGACCGGCAGGTCGACCGGGGCAACGGCCCAGGGCACTGGCTTGAGGCACACGTGATCGGTGAGGCCGATTTCTTCCAGTCCCTTTTCGATGGCTGCGACAATCATCTCTTCATACGTGTTTTCGCCGTCCGACAAGATGCTGTGCGTATGGTAATCGATCATGATGGATCAAATGAAATTCAAAAACAAAGGTCTAAAAAATTTCAACAAATCAACGGTCTGAACAGCGAGGTGGCAGAAAAAAAAGGCAGCTTCAACAAGCTGCCTCAAAGCCATGAAAACAATTAAACAATGTTCAGAAAACAGAAAACTAGAAAATTATATCGTAAAAATCTCCTGAGTCTTTACCTCAAGCATTTTATCGATTTTTTTACTGAAGCTGGAAGTCATGTCCTGCACCTGTTCTTCGGCGTCTTTCTCGAGGTCTTCGGCCAGGCCTGACTTCAGCAGTTTCTTGAGTGCCTCGTTCGCGTCTTTACGCGCTGCACGGATGCTGACTTTCGCTGTTTCGCCGAGTTGACTCACCTGTTTGGACAGCGCGCGCCGGCGTTCTTCAGTCAGCGGGGGAACATTAATCCTGACGATTTCGCCGTTATTTTCAGGATTAAATCCCAGGTTTGCATTCATGATTGCCCTTTCAATGGGGGTGATCATGTTTTTCTCCCAGGGTTGCACCGAGATGGTACGGGCATCCGGTGTACTGATGTTGGAAACCTGGCTCAGGGGGGTCATGCTTCCGTAATAATCGACTGTTACGCCATCCAGCATTCTTGTCGAGGCTTTACCCGCACGTACATGGATCAACTCTTTCTCCAGGTGTTCGGTTGCCGATCCCATTTTTTCTTTGCACAGTTCCAATATCAAGTCAACTTCCTCTTCCATAGAAAATGATCTGGTCAGTTTCTTCTGCGTGTTGAGAGCAAATATAGACGAAAATTATAAATTTTTAAAATTCTTTCACATTTTTCGCGAAAAAATGCTTTAAAATATGTTTTTCCGCGGTGTTCGCTGTTTTTCCGGCCGGGAGCGGCGCTGTCCGGCGGGATTTCGCGGCTGGTCGGTTGTGGCGCGGGATACGTGCGCGGACGGAAAAAACGTTATCTTTGCCCGTTAAAAAGTGATGCCTATCAGTTCCGGCAATGAGGTGCGTACCAGGAATATTCTCCTCCTGATCATTCTGCTCAACGCGTTTACCAATCCTTTTCTGGGTGCGGCGGTGAACATCGCCCTGCCCCGGATCGGCGATGAATTTTCGATGAATGCCATTTCGCTCAGTTGGGTGGCCATGGCCTTTCTGCTGTCGTCGGCGGTTTTTTTGGTTCCTTTCGGCAAGGTTGCCGATATGGTGGGGAGGAAGAAGATTTTTTTAATTGGCAACGCGGTCATCACGCTCAGCGCGCTGTTGTGCGTGTTATCGGTGTCGGGGGGCATGTTGATCGCATTCAGGGCGTTGCAGGGACTTGGGAGCGCGATGACGTTCGGCACCGGGATCGCGATCATCACGTCGGCTTTCCCGGCGCGGGAGCGGGGGAAGGCGATCGGCATCAGCGTGACGGCTGTTTACCTGGGCCTGTCGGTGGCTCCTTTCCTGGGGGGCATCCTGACCGGGGCATTCGGGTGGAGGAGCCTGTTCCTGGTCACGATACCCGTGGGGTTGCTGGTGTTGCTGCTCACGCGGCTGGCCATCCGCGACGAGTGGGCTGAGGCGCGGGATGAGACGTTTGATTACCGGGGGGCGGCGGTGTACATGGCAGCCATCTCGGCGTTGATGTACGGGTTTTCGCAGCTTCCCGACCCGGCGGCCATCGCGTTGACCGGCGCAGGTCTTGGCGGGATCATCGCCTTTATCCGGATCGAGCTGCGCACGGCCTTTCCCGTGCTGGACATCCGGCTGTTCCGGGGCAACCGGACTTTCGCGTTTTCGAACCTGGCCGCGCTCATCAACTACGCGGCGACCTTTGCCATCACCTTTCTGTTAAGCCTCTACCTGCAATATATTAAAGGACTGAGTCCGGCCGGGTCCGGCACGTTGTTGGTGATTCAGCCGTTGCTGATGACGGTTTTCGCGTCGGTCTCGGGCCGCCTGTCCGACCGGTATGATCCGCGCATCCTGTCATCGGCCG
Source organism: uncultured Prolixibacteraceae bacterium (assembly GCA_964486235.1). Classification (GTDB taxonomy): domain Bacteria; phylum Bacteroidota; class Bacteroidia; order Bacteroidales; family Prolixibacteraceae; genus JBCFBK01. The sequence goes on from CAZANK010000272.1 coordinate 4,433, forward strand.
GGATGGCCGTGATTGTCGTCGGACTGGTTTTGCTTGCCGGGTTAAGTCCGGCCACCTCCGGCGGGTATATGATGGTGAGCCTGGCCATCCTTGGCGCCGGCTTCGGGATGTTCTCGTCGCCCAACACGAACGCGGTGATGGGCTCGGTCGACAAGCGTTACCTGGGTGTGGCGTCGGCTACGGTGGGGACCATGCGGCTGACGGGCCAGATGATGAGCATGGGGATCGCCACGCTCGTCATCCACGTGTTTGTCGGGAAGGCGCCGGTCACGCCTGCCAATCATGACTTGTTCATGAAGAGCGTCACCACGGTCTTTGTCCTGTTCAGTATCCTCTGTTTCCTGGGTGTGTTTGCGTCGCTGGCGAGGGGGAAGAAGAAGTTGTAAAAGAAGGTAGAAAGGTTTCAATGTTTCAAGGTGGCAAGGTAGGGAAAAAGCACTTCTAACCCTGCAACCCTCTTCCGGTCTCCTGTTTCCGGTTTCCGGTCTCCTGTTTCCGGTTTCCGCCATGCAACCTCGAACATCGACCTGTCTGTTCACCGGTGGACCAGGGTACCGATAGGTTCGCCGAAGATGACTTTTTTGAGGTTGCCGGGCACGTCCATGTTGAAGACCACGACCGGGAGGTTATTTTCCCTGCATAGGGTGGTGGCGGTGAGGTCCATGACCTGGAGGTCGCGGCGGTAGATTTCGTCGAACGAGATGCGGTCGAATTTGACTGCTGCAGGGTCTTTCTCCGGGTCGGCGGTATAGATACCGTCAACACGCGTTCCTTTCAGCATGACGTCGGCGCCGATTTCGATGCCGCGCAGCGACGAACCCGTGTCGGTCGTGAAGTACGGGTTCCCGGTTCCGGCCGAGAAGATGGCGACGTACCCCTGTTCGAGCGCTTCGACGGCCTTGTCTTTCGCGTAGAATTCGCCCACCGGCTCCATCCGGATGGCCGTGAAGACTTTCGAGCGGACGCCGGCAGCGGTTAAGGCCGAGTTGAGCGCAAGGCTGTTGATGACGGTGGCCATCATGCCCATCTGGTCGCCTTTGACGCGGTCGAAGCCCTTCGATGCCCCACTCAGTCCGCGAAAGATATTCCCCCCGCCAATGACGATGCCCGTCTGGACGCCAAGGTTCGCGATTTCGGCGATTTGTCCGGCGTATTCGGCAAGCTTTTGCGGGTCGATGCCGTAAGTCTGTGTGCCCATGAGCGATTCACCACTCAGTTTCAGCAGGATGCGTTGATATGCTGTCATCGTGTTCGGGTTTTTGCAAAAGTAGGAAAATAAAAAGAAAAAAG
>CAZANK010000273.1:0-5704 GCA_964486235.1 uncultured Prolixibacteraceae bacterium
TTCACAAGGCTACAAACTCTTTGCGAAATTGGGCTAATTTCTGGTTCGACAAATTGGCGGCCTTGCTGAGGGAAATGATTTCTTCGGCAGCAGCCCGGTATATCAGCTGTTTGAATCGAAACGGCTGTTCGCTACCCTGGTAACTTCCCAAACCTTCCTCGGTACGGTTGCGGCTTATCCATTTCCGGAATGCAATAAACTGTGACTGGTTGATTACACCCAAATCTTTTGCCCTGGCCATGATGGCCTGTATTGAAATGCCGTAAGTTTCTTTCACTGCAATGAGTTCAGGAATTGAAAAGTGCGAACGGATGGTTCCAATTTCAGTTTTAAAAGTGGGCTCCGGTATCAACATCGCACCTGCAAACTGAAAGCAGAACCGTTCTTTTTCCTTCTCCGAAATGGTTTTATCGAGCTTCAGGATTAAATGGCCCAATTCGTGCAGGGCGGTTAGCCGCTTGCGTTCCACCTTGTAGTTTTTGTTGACGACAATGATGGGAATTTTGCCGTCGGCCCAGCCCGAAAAACCATCGAACTCGTCGGGGGCATCCACTTCAATTACTTTTATTTCGTTATCTTCTAACAGGTCAATCACATTCGGAAGCGCATTTAATCCTAAATTCCATTCAGCACGAACCTTTAGGGCTGCTTTGTCGATGTCGGCAATGGTGGCAATTGGCAAGTCGTTTACCGGATTGGCAAAAGCAGAAGTGATGTTTAAAAACTGTTCTACTTCGATGTATCGCTCTACAAAATCGGTGACGGTTTGTTTGATGGCGTTTACCGCTTTCACGGATAACTTTTGTTTTTTACGAAATTCCACCTTTTCGATTTCGACGGTAAACGGCCGGAAGAAATAATCGGTTTTTACGTTTAGGGCTTTTGACAAGGCAAGCAGGACGGTACTATCGGCCATCATTTCGCCTTTTTCGTATTTGGAGATTGCATTTTTAGACACGGCATTTTCCATTTTCTCTACCAGCTGGTCTTGAGAAAGGGATGCCAAAACACGGGCACTTTTAAGCCTTCTGCTAAAAATCTCCTTCATGGTACTACTTTCTTTTGGTTTACATTTTAGTGCAAATATATGAATTTGTAAACCAAAAAGCAAATGAATTTGTGACTTTTATAAACCGGTTCCTGAATTAAGGTTGGCTTATACTTCGTTTGTAAATCAAAAAATTAATTCAACGTGCGGGAGGGTAAAGGTTAACAGGTTGAAAGTAAGATTTGGGGTAGCCATGGTATTAGTTCTTACATAATTATAAATTCAAAGTAGGGCTCCATTAATTGGTAGTCTTGAATGACCGATATTGAGTTATTCACTTTATAAGATTCGATATAAATTTTACGGGTTATTTCACTTGTGATATTCATTTTATCATGAAACTGATAAAGCGCTAGTTTAGGACGTATAAAAAATCCTGCATTAAGATACATAGGAATAACACTATCAATGGCATTGGGTAAAGCCCTGTTACTGCCATAAATCTTTGAGATTTCTCTTGTTAGTGTTTCCCGATTTATTATATCCTGAACTTTGAACAGTTTGCCCAAAATAGAAAGTAGATCAAAAGAGAAAACGAAGGAGCTGTTCAACAGTGCAATTAGTATTACATTCCTGTCTGTTTTTGATTTAAGGGCTGATAAGATTTCGGCTTTGTTTGAATTTACCAATGCAATTATACGATTATTGGAAGTAATCTTTTTGACTATTCGTAATGACTTTTTTAGTCTGTTTTCGCCTGAAAAATGAAGTCTCAGTTGTTCTAAAATATAATCATCTGAATAAGTATCATTCAGATAACTTTCTAAGGCTACATGAAGCGTTTCCAAAGGAATACGCTGATTTATATCTATTGGTTTATTATTCATTTTGAAATTTCTATAAAAGGGACTAATACTTCCAAAATGTGCGAGCCACCATGCGTGACCAGGCTTTCTTTCGAAGAAAAGCTATAGTTATTTTTAAAGTAAATGGCTTGTTCTTCCTGTACTACTGAATCGTTTAAATCGGGGTTGTTTGTGAGTAATTCATCTTTCAACCAATCCTCTGAATATTCGATATGCCGTTCACTTCGGCTACCGGACTTGTTTGTGCCTAACTTTTCTCTACCTTTCAGACTCCTCCAACCCTTCGCTTGAATGTTGCCGTGGTCGGAAGTAATAAACACTTTGAAATCTTCTTTTACAAGCTGATTAATTACTTCAACTATTTGCGACCTGACAATCCAGTTTTCGGTTAGTTTTAGTAAATCGGTAAAGTCTTTTGAACTGTGCATGTAATCGTCCAAATCTTTAAATACCAGCGCAAAGCGTTTAAGCGGAGAAAGGTTTTCCAGATGAATTTTTTCGTGATTATATCTTATTTCAAATTCATTTAAGCCTTTGCTCTTCCAATAGTTAAGCCATAGCTTTTCTTCATTTGCCGGGTTTTGTCTGTAAGCCCTATCCGGTGAATCACCTTTAAAAATGGCTTGCCTTGATAGTTGTGTAATTGAAGGTAACCAGGAATAAACATGACCTTCTTGTTTTAAGCCACCTATTTTCTTTCTAAACAAATCATATTGCCACCAACTCAAGCCGTCCACTACGATTAAGGCAATTTTGTCGTTGTGGAAATTGAAGTCGATGTAGTCTAAAATCTTGGAAACAATTTTTGGGCTTTTAACAGCGCTGGAGTTTTTTAATTGCGCATAGTTGTTTTTTAATTCTTTCTGAAATGCATCGTTTACATTGCTTATCACATCAACCACGGCTAGGTATTGTTCGCTGCCAATGGTGGAGGTTAAACCTTCAGAAATAGAATTTAAAATCGTACCCCAGTCAATGTTTGGTTGATTCAATTCAGATTCTATGGCATTTTTAAACAAACTAATGTTGAATGCATTGGCGGGCTTTAAGGCTTTTATTTTTTTTAGCTCAGCTAAAGTTTCCTGTTTTGATAAATTGATTACAGGGTTTCTTTTGTAAAGTACTTCCAGCGTTTGCAAGTCTTCATTTATGATGCTTGGGATGTGATAGCTGCCTACATATTTTACAAAGAAAAATTCATAGCGTTTCGATTTGTTGATAATGTCTTCCAGATACTTTTGATGACTGTCGCTTAGCAATACGAGTAGGAGTTCATTGTCTCTTAGTTCAAAATCTACTCGATGTTTTAATGTTGTGCCTAGCGAGATTTTTATTCCCTCGTTCGACAATGCGGAGATAACATCTTCCCTGAAAAGAAACTTATCATTATTCTCCACCAATAAGACTTTAGTCGATTGGTCTTTTAGGTCGATGGCTATATTTTTTATTAAACTATTTGGCATCAATTCGTACGGTTAATAAATGTTTTAGGTCAGGAATAATCTTTTGGTTAGCCTGAAATTCTTTCAGCCATTTTGCATGCTCTTTTTCAAGCCGGTTTAGTTTTGACTGCTTAATATTTTCTATCCCAATTTTGTTAATTCTTGATTTCTGATAGTTGTAAGAATTTATGCGGTTTTCCTTCTTCTTGTTCATCTTCTCAGAAACATTGGCGTCCAGATTCTGAAACACGAGAAACAAATCACCCTCTAATTCTTTCTCAATATCAATTTGTTTAGAGTCGTCTGTTTTGTTATTACTGATTGCAGCATTGTTTATACCAGAAATCAGCCTGCTCCATAAATCATTGGCATAAGCTGCATAGTGTTTCCCATTATCTGCAATAAAGAAAGCTTGATAGTGTGTAATATGCTCAAACTGATTTTGTGCCGTTATTTGCCATAAACTAAAGTAGCCGGGTGTTTCTTCATCATTATTGAAGGATAAAACCGGACAACCAAAGGATGGGTCGAATGTGCCGACATCGTTTAATATTTTCCGAATCCAATCATGTTGCAATGTAAGGTGCTCAACACCCGGATTATTTAAAGATAGTTCTGAATCGAAAACAACTTTTTTGTTATCGCCATTTACTTTTATGTCAGCGAAACCCAATAGGTTTTTAGAAAAACTACCATTATGAATCCTGCAATGTTCCCTTACTAAAGATTCAAGCCATTGGGGAAGTGGACTGTGTTTTATCTCTGCTGCTTTTTTATTGTCAATTTCACTTTCCTGAACCTGGGGTAATATGCCTTCGGTACTTTTAAAATTTCGCAGTTTGGCTTTTATTTCATGTAACCATTTGTCGCCTACAAATTCAAAGTGTTCAGGGTCTAACAGGTTTCTTAAATAAAGACCGCTAATGCTCTTCATTTCAATGGTTGAATCCAATACGTCAGACGTTTTATCAATACCCAATTGATTCAAAATATTGTTGAGCTTTTCGTGAATGACTTCGTACACCCTTAAATCGACACTGTTGTTGGTCAGCATATTGAATGCCTGCACTGTGTTTTTCTGACCGATTCTGTCCACCCTGCCAATGCGCTGTTCTATCATCATTGGATTCCAGGGTAAATCGTAATTAAATACAATGTGGCAAAACTGCATGTTCAGTGATTCACCGGCAGCATCAGTAGCAACCAATATTTGGGCTTCGTTTTTGAACCTGGTTAAAGCACGCTTTCTTTCGTCTAAATCCTGACCGCCGTTAATGGTAGCACAGGTATATCCATTCTTTTCAAAAATACGTTGTAGCATTTTTTGTGTAGAACGAAACTCCGTAAAAACGAGAATCTTTAAATCCGGGTTATCACCTTCTTGTTGCAGAATTTTGTATTGTTTTAAAAGTGCTTCGGCTTTTGCATCTGTTTCGTGTTGCAAACATGCCTTTGCTTCTTCAATAAGTTCAGCGAGTATTTCTTCTTCATCCATTAAACCGTTTGAACCGGAAGACTTTTTGCTGTCAAATTCCACAAAATCATCGTATTCGTATTCTCCGGAATCCAATTCATCCTGATAGTTTTCAATGTCGTTGTCATCGCCATATCTCAATCGGTCTAATCGTCCTTGCATGGCTGAAAGGATGGCAGCGGTTGAACTACTTACCAAGCGTTGAAAAAGAATCATGATTAAACCGGTAGCACTGTTGTTGCTGCGTTTGGCTTGATTAAATCCATTGCGAACGTATTCAGTTACCGACTGGTAAAGCTGCATTTGCCGTTGATGGCGGTTTATATCCAATACTACATCGAAACGATTTGTCTGACGTTCGTTAAATAATTTGTTGCCATCGTAATCAACCGCCAATCGTTTTTCTGTGCGTATTACATAGGGTTCCAGTTCCTCAATATCGGGAAGACCTTCACCGGCGAAAGCATCCGGGTCGAGGAGTTGTAAAATTCTTCTGAAATGGTCGGATTTGCCCCGGTGTGGTGTAGCGGTTAACAGCAATACATTTTCAACTGTATTGCATAATTCCTGTGCCAATATATAACGAGATACGGTAGAGGTGGCACCGCCCATTTTGTGGGCTTCATCAATCACTACCAAATCGAAATCCGCATCCAACACCGCTTCAATCCTGTATTTATTGTATTCCTCAACGCGCTCTTGTGCCCAGCCCTGTCGTCTCTCCAATGGTTTTAGTGCATCGGTTGAAACAATTATTTGATTGTGCTGGGTCCAAAAGTTATACTCTTCATCGGCATTGATGTTGGAGAAGGTACGCGCCATTGAAGTAATCATATCGGAATCGTAGAGATGAAATACCTCGTTAAAGTGTTCTTTTAATTCGCTTTGCCATTGTAGCATCGCAGATTTGGGAACAATTACCAGTATGCGCTTA
>CAZANK010000274.1:0-5694 GCA_964486235.1 uncultured Prolixibacteraceae bacterium
CACCACATCGTTGATATAAAGCTGCACCACTTCGTCGCCTTCGCGGGAGCCTGTATTTTTCACCTCCACGCTCACCTCAACGTTGCCGCCGGTATAAACCTGCGCGGGTGTGATCCGCAGGTTGCTGTACGCAAAAGTGGTATAGCTTAACCCGAATCCGAATTCATACAGGGGCGTGGCCGGCATGTCAATGTATTTCTTGTTTTCCCTGGTAATGGAATGATTGTAATAGAATGGATACTGACCGGAATGCCTGGGGAAGGTGACCGGAAGTTTCCCTCCCGGGTTATAGTCGCCGAAGATCACATCGGCAATGGCATTTCCACCCTGCTCGCCGCACATCCACCCTTCCACGATGGCCGGGATGTTTTCCGAAGCCCAGCGGATGGACAAGGCCCTCCCGTTGATCAGCACCATCACGACCGGCGTCCCGGACGAATGCACCGCCTTCAGCAAATCCTCCTGCATCCCGGTCAGGTCGAGACTGGCCACGTCCCTGCCTTCGCCGTTGGTCACGTATCCCCGTTCGCCGACGGCGACAATGGCGATGTCGGCATTTTGGGCTTCCGTTTTGGCCTTTTCAATCTCGTTGAGGCTGTTGCCAATGACCTCGCAGCCTTTGACGTAAATCACTTCTGTCTGCCCGGAAACCTTGTTTTGTATCCCTTTTAACACCGTGACGATCTCCTGGGGAACATGATGCGGGTGGTAATCGCCGAGCTGATCGATCGCCGCGTCTGCACAGGGGCCGATCACCGCGATTCTTTTGATCCCCTTATTCAGGGGCAGCACGTTCTTTTCATTTTTAAGCAACACGATGCCCTGTCTGGCTGTCTCCAGCGCCAGTGCCTTGTTTTCATCCGTGTGCACCGTCTTTTCGGCACACGAAGGGTCCACATAGGGGTTTTCAAAAAGGCCCAGCCGGAATTTAAGCCGCAACAGCCGCTTGACAGCCCGGTCAACCAGTTCCACAGGGATCTTCCCTTCGTTCACATTTTCAATCAGTCCGCCCATGTACGCATCTTCGATGGAAATGCCCACATCCACCCCGGCTTTCATGGCCAGGATGCCGGCCTCCTTCTGGTTGTCTGCATGCCGCTCGGTTACGATCGTTCCAAGCCCGCCACCCTCGCTGACCACGATCCCCTGAAAGCCCAATTCTCCGCGCAGGATATCCGTGAGGATCTTTTCCGAGCTGTGCACAGCCACCCCGTCAATAGCCGGGTAGGTGGCCATCACCCCCAGCGCGCCGTACTTTTTGATCCCCGTGATCCACGGCGGGAGGAATACCTCCCGGAACTTCCTCTCGGAGACCTCCATCGCCCCGCGTTCCAGTCCCCCGGCAGGCTCACTCTGCCCCGGATAATGACACAGGAACGCCACCAGCTTGTCCGGCGCCGAAATGTCATAGCCCTGGATGGCCTGGACGATACTCCCGGCTATTTCGGAACACATGTACGGGTCTTCGCTGTATCCTTCCTCGTTGCGTCCCATGCGGGGATCCCGGTTTGGCTCGATCACCAGGGTGCACAGCCCGTGTACCCCGATCGATTTCCCTTCCCGGGCTGCCACCGTGTAGATATCCCTGACCAGTTCCCTGTTCCAGGTGGCGCCGATGGCCAGTCCTTCGGGGAAGACCGTCCCCCCGGCGCACATCAGCCCGTGGGTGCCTTCCTCAATCTGGAAAAGCGGGATGCCCAGCCTGGTCTGTTCGATGGCGATCTTCTGAAGCTCGTTCATCACTTCAGCCTGCCGGCGCGGGCCCTCATAGACCAGCCTGTCGGAAAGGGTGAAAAACCCGCCGCCCGGACCGAATACGTCATTGTGCGTGCCTTCCGCCCATTTCCGGCAACCTTCGAGTTGCTTGTCCCTCACCTTCCTGTCGCTGGCGTCCATCTCCCACAAAGGAGGAGTTTTACTGTCAAGTCCCCAGCCCAGTTGGGTATCATAGCAACAGGGAATATTTAACTGTCCGACCTTTTCCTGTAAGGTCATCCGCGAGACCAGGTCATCGACCCGTTGTTCCACCGGCAAAAGCGGATTTTTATAGATCGGCTGTCCGGCATCTTCTTTCCCGCTTTTCTTCGTCTGAAGCGCCGTCTGTCCCATCGTCGTGCGGAGTGTGGCGCCACTCATCAAAACGACCAGTAAAGAGAGGATTGTCTTTCTGTAAAATGTCATCATCTTATTTTTAGAGTTTAGTTCCTGGATTGGAATGGTCCGCCACATCGCTTTCCGTATGCCCGCTGATCCGGTTGTTGATCATCCTGACCTGCGATACACCCTCGCTGATCCAAATACCGGTCTTCTGCAGTCGGAAATCCTGTTCCCGGGTCTCCCGGACCACATTATCCTGCAGGAGCAGGTCCTGTGTGATGCCGGAGACATAAATGCCGTACCCTTTTTCGGCATGGCCGGGCAGTCCGTTATTCTCAATGATGTTTCCCCTCACCGTATTGTGGTGGGGGCCGTTTGCTTCCGTCTTCTTCCGGAAATGGATGCCTGAGACGGCATTTTCATAGATATGATTTTTTTCGATGATATTGTTGGTGTCTTTATGGCCGATTGAAATACCGTTACGTTTTCCGATTTTCCGGGTACCATTGTGGTGGATCTCATTCCCGGTAAAAAGACTGTTCCTGACCCCCCAGCAAATATAAAGACCGTCTGAACCGTTGTGGTGGATGTCGCAGTTCCTGACCGTCACCGGGTTGCTGTGGCTCCCGGGATGTATGCCGTGGTAGGTGTTGTTCGACGATTCACAGTTTTCGATGGTGATGTAACGGGATGCGTCGGCAACCAGAATGCCGTCTCCGCGGGCATTGCGGACTTTCACGTTGCGGACCACTGCATTTTTGCAGGTCCCAAGAAAGATGCCGCCGGTACGCACATTGGTCCACCCGGGATCATCTTCCGTCAGGCAATCGACGGTTAACCCGTCGATGATGACATTTTCGATCCGGCTGCCGAGCAACATGGGGAATACATTGGCCACAAGCCCGTCGTAGCCGTCGTTCCCCTGGCTGTCGAAGTTCGCCGTAAAATCGAAGGGAATGTAGTCGTTGACGATCAGCTTTCCGTCCTCGATGGCGGTGATGGTCAGCGGGGCGGTGATCATCGCGTTCATCAGGTTGTTGGCCCTGCAAACAATGCCCATCCCGACCCGGAAGAGCGAAGGATCTGCGGGGACGATCTGTTTTTCAAAAACATCCGCGTCGACCAGAAGCCTGCTCGAAACCGCGGGACACCGCTTCAGGACCGTGCCATCCCGGTCGCCTGTCAGGTTTACGTTCGATCTTAAATAAACGGAATTGTACAAGGTATATGCACCCGGAAGGATTTTCACCGTTCCGCCCCCTTTGCCCGAAAGAAGATCAACCGCCGCCTGGATCGCCAGATTATCAGCGCCGTTGATATCGGCATCCTTTAGTCCGACCGTGATGGTCTGCTGTGTTTCAACCCCCTGGCTGAAAGAAACGGTCAGCCCGGCGTAACATAAAAATGTCAGGATAAACAGTGTTCTCATTTTACCTCCGATTTTCTAAACCGTTTTTATGATGGATATGCTTGTCTTCATCGTTTTTTTTTGAATAAAATTTTGTCGTATTGACAGTTTCCTGATGACAGATTGCTGACAGGGGTAAAATACAATATTACACGATTTTGTGCGCCGTGTCAATGTCAGAAAACGCAAAACATGTATTCAATCAGGCAATTTCCTGAAAATCGTCTGTGTGCAAGGGATGGCGCTCATGCCCGTTTCATCCAGCCAAACATGCGGTCGAAACCGTCCTGATAAAACTTACCCTGCAGAAAATCTACAGGGTAAGCGGTTAAAAAGAAGAAACAAACTAATCTGCCTGAATAAGCGGCGTAAATTGTTCGAACACCACCGTCCTGTTCCGGAAGACAAGCGTATCTTTCACGTGATGGATATAAGTGCCGTCATCCACCTGGTAATCCAGGTGCAAAACATTCCGCTGTTCTCCACCCCATAAGTCACCGTCTTCGACAAACTTGCCCGTTCCGGTCACCCCGTAAGCCGAACCGGCCGTTTGGGTGATGGCACAGTTCCCGCCCGTGAATGTCATGTCCATTGAAAACTTCCCCGGACTCCCTGCCGAAAGCCGGACATTGTTGCTGTAGCGGGCCACATGCCTGGCCACCGTGGTCACATTCACGATTTCATCCTGCTCCACATAGGTTTTCCGGTAAACGATCGTCTCCTGATCCTGCCCGGAAGCATTCTTGACCACGTCGCGGCCCCGGAGCAGGTACTTCGCATCATACTCATTGACGTACTTAATGCCAAACAAGGTGAAATCTTTGGGCGCTGTCACCCAGTTCCCCGCGATCCTGGGATCCGGATCGCTTACGGCGGGTGACCCTACCAGCACGGAATCGGTCGTGGCGCCGGTAATCTTTAAAGGGATCACATAATTCATCCCAACTGCAAGCGGATCAGCGGTAAAGGCTTCCGTAAGCTGCACGGTGATACTTCCCGTGACCTCTCCTTTGGGGATAATGATCTTACCGTTATCGCTTAAGGTGTAATAACTTTGCGGCAGCGCAAAAACAGGTGCATCTCCCGTGCTGTTATACAAATTGTCGACAAGGCTTTCATCCACCGCAAAATTGACAATGATGTCCTCCTTATTTTCATAAACACCGCCCATGGTGGCGCTGATCTCAAATCTCAGGGCGTTGTCATTGCTGTTGTCGTAGACGTAATCTCCAAAGATCAGTGTCCTTACCGGGTATTGGTACGGAAAATAAGTTGTCGTATAGTCGAAGTCAGGAAAATCCCATTCCTGATTATCACAGGAAAAAAACCCGAACGCGACCAGGATCATGCCTGATAATACTTTTATTTGTCTCATATCGCTTTTATTTTTCGTGAATTATTTCTACCATCCCTGGTTTTGAAGCAAATTTTCATTTTTCAGGATTTCCGTATTGGGAATCGGCGCATAGTACATGTAGGGCTGATAATTCCTGCTCTCCACGTTGATCTTCGTGAATGTGGTATCGACCACCGCACCATCAACCACTGTTTTAACGATTTCCACACCTGTTGCGGTTTCGGCAAGATTGAGTTTCCATCTTCTTAAATCCTGAAACCGGAATCCTTCAAAACAGAGCTCTAACCGGCGTTCATTCCGGATGAGTCCGGCCATGGCGTCTTTGGTCATCAGGGAAGCGAGATACGGATCCTCGGCCGGGGTAATGCCTGCCCGGTTACGAATGGCGCGGAGCACCGTGCGCGGGGTAAACCCATACCCGTCCGGGTCACCATCAGGTCCCCAGGCCTGGTTGGCCGCTTCGGCATAGATCAGGAACAACTCGGTATAACGCACATGATTATAGATGTGCGTCTTTGAAGTAGGCGACGCCGGATTCAGGTTTACATCCGGACGGAGCATTTTCCTCAAATAATACCCGGTCCTGGTCGATGTGGTGAGCCTGTTGATCCCGTTTGACGGATCATCCACATGAGTCCCTATCGTCGTTGAACCCAGCTTATTCCCGTCGTACAGGATATACAAAGCCAACCTTGGATCCCTGTCTGCATAAGGCTTGTCGGGATTATACCCGCTCCCGTCCGCCAAGATCGGATACCCGTTTTTCATCGGGAACGCGTCGACCAGATGTTGGGTGGGATTGATATCGCCATTCCCGTATAAGGAAGGCGGG
>CAZANK010000275.1:0-5691 GCA_964486235.1 uncultured Prolixibacteraceae bacterium
CGGCCAGGGCTATTCCCCTGTTTCTGGCAGATGACTATCAGGTTGAAGCCAACATCCCCGGGTTCTTTAACGGAAGTGAAGACTTGTTTTTCATGGCGAAATACTTCAGTACATCCAGAAGATCAAAACCACGGTTGACTGATTTTGCAGCACAAATAGCACAGGAACGCTGCGAAATGACCAAAAACCCGCTCAACCCGACATTCACTGTTTCAAAACTTGACCGGTCATTTACCGGGGAGATCGCCGGAATCTATCAAAAAGTCTTTGCAACCTATCCCTTCCCGATCCATCAACCGGAATACATTTTAAAAACAATGAAAGAGGGAGCGGTCCACTATTACGGCGTGCTCAAAAATCACAAACTTGTCGGCCTTTCATCATCGGAGATTGACTATCCCAGTCAAAACGCGGAGATGACCGACTTTGCAGTATTGCCGGAATGCCGCGGACACCATCTGGCTTATTTTCTGCTTGACACCATGGAACAGGACATGAAAGGCCTGGGCATAAAAACAGTGTATACCATTGCCCGGCTCAATTCTGCCGGAATGAACAAGACTTTTCTGCGGGCCGGGTATCAGTATACCGGATTATTAGTAAACAATACCAATATTTCCGGAAAAATAGAAAGTATGAATGTGTACTATAAATCTTTAGAAACATGAGAGAATTACCAAACATTGGCCGGTTATGCCCTTTTGCAAAAGATTGTCCGGTTTACCACGGACGTATTCAGGTTGAGGACATCTCCCTGCATCTGATCAAAAACGTCTTCTGCAACAGGGGAGAAAAAGGGTGGATGAATTGCAACAGGTACCGCATCGCGATTACCGGTGACGAGATACCGGCTGCCGCTACACCTTATCACCCAAAGGTCAAACAGAAAATTAATATCGATAAGGTTGACAACGAGACGGAGCGGGAAATCTTAAAACTGATCAAACAACACGGAAAGTGTCTGATGGGAGATGTAATCATGAAGTTAAAACTGGGAAATCAAAGCGGCTACAACTATCTCAACCATCTGTTACAGAAAAAGTGGATTACCAATACCGCTAATCCTCCTTACTACTCGTTAAATGTCGAACTGAGCTAATGCACTGGATTGACCTTTCTATCTTTGGGATTTACCTTCTGTTGATGCTTGCTGTAGGCTTTTTCTTTTTGAAAAAGAATCAAAATGCAGAAGATTATTTTGTTGGCGGAAAATGGAAACGGATCCGGGGAACCGCCTTTCACGTGCAATTCTATAGTTTGTTGTGAAGCAGCATATCCAGGAACTCTTCCTTGTACTTCGGGGAAATCCGCAACCTGGACTGGTCGGTCATCTCGACCATTCCGCCTTCTGCCTTGAGGTAGCGGCTGACACAGTCCAGGTTGATGAGGTGTGAACGGTGGATTCGAAAAAAGCCATGCGGTACCAGCAACTGGTCAAACTCAAGTAATGTGCGGCTGATCAGAACGGAAGTGCCATCTTTATAAAAAACACGCGAATAATTCCGTTCCCCTTCACAACGCAGAATATTCTTCACTTTGATGATCGTAAACCCGTCCATCTCGGGCAGCGCGATAGTCGGTTCCTTTTCCTCCTTGACTTCAATCCTGTTTTTCAGCATTTCAATCTGGTTCTTGCTGTTCCGCAAGGGAATATCCTTAATCCGGTGAATCGTTGCCTTTACGTTTTCGGGGAGTACCGGTTTCAGAATATAATCGAACGCAAAATATTTAAATGCCTTGATGGCATAATCGCTGTATGACGTGGTAAAAATCAGGCGGAAATTCACTTCCTCAAGACGGTCGATCAGGTCAAATCCGGTCCCATCGGCCATTTCAATGTCCAAAAACACCAGGTCCGGCTTCACAGAACGAATTAAGCTGACACCGGCATCCACCGAATCGGCCTCTCCCATCACTTCAATTTCAGAAAAGTTTTGTTCAAAAATTTGTAACAAAACGCGTCTGGCTAACTTATCATCATCAACAATTACGGTACGATATATCATGATGGCTCATTTCTGACATCTAAAACTAACTAAAAAAAATGAATTGGACATGAACCCCGAAAACAAACGAACAAGATGTTTGGTCGCGAAAAAACGTCATGTCAGTCTATCCGCTCCACCACCGGCCATTCCTTTGGCACAACAAAGCTAAAAAAGTTTTGGCTATGTTCTCACTTCCCTGAAATCTTTTCATTCCATTTATCCGTACCTTTGCCGACAAAAAAAATGTCGTTTATTTTGAATTTGGAATCATCGACAGCGATCTGCAGTGTGGCCTTGTCGCATCACGGGAGGGTGGCCGATTTGATTGAAGATGGCGAAGGGATGAACCATGCCCGGTTAATGAGCGTCTTTGTGCAGGAAATCATGCGGCGGAATAAACTGGGTTTTGATACGCTGTCGGCCGTGGCTGTCAGCAAAGGCCCCGGCTCCTATACCGGCCTCCGCATCGGCGTATCGCTGGCAAAGGGACTTTGTTACGCCAATCACATCCCTCTGATTGCCGTCAGTCCGCTCCAGGCCATGAGCGCCCATGTCGTGGCTGAAAGGAACCGGCTGGGGCTTCCGGACTCGGAGGATCTCCTTTTTTGTCCGATGATCGATGCCCGCAGAATGGAAGTTTACCTGGCGCTGTTCGATCGTCACCTTCACGAGGTTGAAGGTGTCAAGGCAAAAGTTATCGATGAACATTCATTCCGCGGTATCCTTGACCAAAGGCCTGTGGCGTTCTTTGGGAATGGTTCGGCGAAACTGGAACCGGTGATCACGCATCCAAATGCCCTTTTTATTCCTGCTATCAAAACTTCGGCACAGTTTATGTGTTCCTTATCCGACAAAGCTTTTGAAAACAAACAATTTGTGGATGTGGCTTATTTTGAACCTTTTTATTTAAAGGACTTTGTTGCCGGCATTCCCAAAAAAATCATTTAACATGATGCGTAACGTGTTGTCCATCTTAATTTATCGTTCCTTTCATGCGGTCAAGGACGAACAAGCGCGGGCCTATCTTTTCCTGACCGGGTTGCTCGTTGTTTTCGTTGTGCTCAGTTCTTTTTCAGGAGCGGCCCAGCCTCTTGAAAAACTAAAATATGACCTTCGGTACAGTATTTTCAAGGGCGGGGAAGCGACCCTGAAAGTAACCAGCACCACCTACGAGAACAAACCAGCCGTTCACTACCACCTCGAGGGAAATACGACGGGAGTCACAGACAGGCTTTTCAGTGTTCATGACATTTACGAGAGCTTCGTTAACCCGGAAACCTCTTTGCCGTACCTCTTCATCCGCAACGTCAAAGAACGGAACTACCGTTATTACAATGAGACCCGTTTTTTTCACGACAATGATTCACTTTTCAGCCAACGTTCGGGAGGGAAAAAGGTGCCCGCCGATATGGTCGATTTCCTCTCGGCTTTCTTTTATTTACGCCAGCATCATTATCTGGATAAGCTCGACCACGGCGAAGAATTCACCATCCCCGTTTATCACGCCGATGAATATTTCATGATGACGGTAAAATACCTGGGCACGGAAAGGATCAAATCCAAAATGGGCGTCAAAGAGTGCCATGTGATCTCGCCACGGGTGGCTACAGGGAAGCTCTTGAAAAGGTCGGACGGCCTGAAATTTTACATCACCAAAGACGAGGGGAGGATCCCGTTGTTACTGGAATTCGATATGGTAATCGGGGCGCTGAAGTGCGAGCTGGACTCATATAAAAAGCAGGGCGTGGATCAACTGAAAAAGAAATAACGGTCTTACCTGAAAATCACAAAAAAGCCCTGTTGAAGTTCAACAGGAAAAACGATCTTAAGATTTCTGCCGGAAATAAGAAAAGTCCCGCGCAAAAAGCTGCGGGACTTTTTCAACTTGATGGAAAAAAGAAAAATTAAATGCCCAATTTATTCCGGCGTATTTGTTCCGGGTCGGTAAAATTATTTTTCACCACATGATCTTTTAGCGGAACAATCTTTTCATGGATCGCATCGATGATCCAGTCGGGCTGCGGGAAGAAATATTCTTCCAGTTCGTATGCCGGTGTGATCCAGTTACGCGACCCGACCACCACCGGCGGTGCGTCCAGCTCATCAAAGGCCAGCTCGGCGATATTGGAGGCCATGTCGCGCATGAATGATCCGCGATTCGAGGCGTCGCCGGTAATCACGATGCGACCGGTTTTTTTCAGGGAAGCGATCACCGGTTCGTAGTTGAACGGCACCAGCGAACGGGCATCGATGATTTCTGCGCTCATCCCGTATTTTTCCTGCAGGATGTCGGCCGCTTTCAAGGCCCGGTATAAGGTAGCTCCAATACTGAGGATCGTGATATCCCTGCCTTCGCGTTTCACGTCGGGTTCGCCAAAGGGTATCTCGTAATAGCCTTCAGGCACGCCGCCCTGGTGGAACTGTTCACCGATATCGTAAATGCGCTGACTTTCAAAGAAGACAACAGGGTCAGTTCCCTGAAGGGCGGCATTCATCAACCCTTTGGCATCATAAGGCGTGGCAGGGAACACCACTTTAAGTCCGGGAATATGGGCGGCCAGGGCGGTCCAGTCCTGCGAGTGCTGTGCCCCGTATTTCGATCCGACGGAAACCCTCAGCACCACGGGCATTTTGATGACGTTCCCGCTCATCGCCTGCCACTTTGGCATTTGATTAAAGACCTCATCGCCCGATCTCCCCAGAAAATCACAGTACATGATCTCGGGAATCACCCGTCCGCCACACATGGCGTACCCTATCGCTGTTCCAACGATCGACGCTTCAGAGATCGGCGAGTTGAACAACCGGTGGTAAGGCAGCGCTTCGGTCAGTCCGCGGTAAACGGCAAAGGCGCCTCCCCAATCCCTGTTTTCTTCGCCATAAGCGACCAGGGTGGGATCTTTGTAAAAACGATCAATAATGGCCTCAAAAAGACCATCGCGCAACCCATATACCTTTATCTTTGAATGCGGCTTCCCGCTCTCATCGAAAGCGAAACGTTCCTTCTTCGCCAGTTGTTGCACCCGCGGATTTTCCGCCATCGGGTGATTGACTTCCGGCTCACGGTCTTCCATCCGATCGACCGACTCATTCGAAAACATCATGTCCCCGATCAGTTCAGGATACTTTTCGATATCCATGTGCGGCGAAACCTGGTCGTCAATGGCCAGCTTCAATCCCCAGGTGATCAGATCGCGCGTGTTGTTGCGAACCGCCTCCAGTTCTTCCGCCGTGGCGATACCTGCCTGTGTGAGTTCCTTGCCAAACCAGACGATCGAATCGACAGCCTCCCAGGCCTCGATCTCTTCTTTTGAACGATAAGAGGAGGCGTCGGAAGGCGAGTGTCCGCTAAACCGGTAGGTGAGGACATCCAGTAACACAGGTCCGCGCTTTTCCTTCAGGATTTCACGCTTCCGGCGATACGCATCGATCACGGCCAGCGGGTTGTAACCGTCTACCCGTTCAGCATGCATCTGGTCCTCATTCAATCCCGCACCGATCCGGGCGGCGATGTTGTACCCCATGGTCTCACCGCAGGTCTGTCCGCCCATTCCGTACTGGTTGTTCATGATGTTAATGATCAGAGGAAGTCCTCCTTTCATATCATCCTTCCAGAGTTTACTGAACTGATCCATGGTCGCGAACACCAGTCCTTCCCAAACCGGTCCGCAGGCCATCGAGGCATCTCCGATGTTGGCAACGA
>CAZANK010000276.1:0-5666 GCA_964486235.1 uncultured Prolixibacteraceae bacterium
CGGGTATGTATTTTTTTAAATCGATATTCTCAATGAAATTACACATGAACGCGATGCCACGCCCTTTGCCACCCAAAGATCCCTTGCCCATCCTGACAATATACCGGTCATTGTTGAGCAGCAGCGGATCGAAACCCACCACCTGTCCGCGCAGCTTTTTTTGTCTGACTTTTTCAAAAACATCGAGGCAAAATTCCCGCAATCCGTCGGCACTCTTAAAATCTTCGAGTTGTACCGGCCTCAATTGCTTGGCAATATTGATCTCTCCGCGGGCCATCAGCCAGGTGGAGAATGAGTTCCTCTTTCCATGATAAACCAAAACTTCATCCGGGATGGTCCGGAACATCTCCTGGAACTCCTTCAGGTTTCTTGCGATCAGAACCGGGTTACCCCTGGCATCCTTAAAAACAAAATTCCCGAACCCCAGGCGTTTATGGATGAAATTATGGATATCGAGCGACAGGCTTTCTGAGTTTTTATTGATGAAATCGGCCTCAATTTCTTTGGCACGGAGTGCGTTGTGCACATCATGACTCTGGAGGAGAAGCGGAATCGAAAAATGCAGCATTTGCCGGACCTGTCTTAACAGTTTGATCCCGGCTTCCTCATCGTCAATACCCCTGTTCTGGAACCGCACATCCGAAATGACTGTCAGCAAATAATCCCGGTTCCGCGTGATGACCTTCAACGCATCCTCGTAGTTACTGACCAGGATGACCTTGGGCCTCGCCCTCATCTTCAGGATCATGTGAAACTCGTCGTCCGATTCGTCCTGCGTGAGGGTCTGCGTCTGGGTCATGATGTTTGTATACAACACCGGCAGGTAGCGGGAATAGTACTGAATGGAATCTTCCACCAACAGGATCACCCGCACATTCCCGTTTGCAGTGTCTGCCTCCAGATTCTTCTTGTCTTCGATGTATTTCACCATCGACAAAAAGATACTTGGATCACCATTCCACACGAACACACGGTCGATTGACGAAAACCGGGGAGCTTCTTCCTGAAAATATTTCAGATCACCATTGTTGTTCACCAACACCAGTATCGGAAGACTGCTGTTCCGCTCATAAATGGCATCGGCCATTTTCACAGGAGCGTTCTTGTCAACACCGGCCATGATGATCACAAGGTCAAAGCTTCGTTCCCTGATCATCATCAGGGCATCTGCCTCCGAATTGACACCGGTAAAACGGGGATAGGAATACAGGTTAAGCTGGAGAAATTCGCCGTAAATCTGGTCTGAGAACTGGCCTTCGCGTACGATCGAGTAACTGTCGTACAAGGCAGCAACGAGCAAAACTTCTTTCACTTTGAAAGGCATCAGCTCTTCAAAGATATCCCGGTCACTCTTTTTATATTTGTAGATGGATGAAAGTGTGATATTTTCGAGACTATCCATCGTCTTCTGAATACCCGTTTATCCGGCATTTCGTCGCAAAAAAAGGAACGGGATCCTGGCTGGCAGGTTCATCGACCTCCCAGGTATTTCCGGATCGCAATAACTCCTGCACATTTGAAAAGTGACTGGCTGCCTTCACAGATTCGATCTGCCTGACCATTTCCTCGTCATAAACCGGCGCATCGACATTCCGGATCACGCCCATGGCAACCGGGAAATCGGGCAACGACATATTGATCAGGGCTATGTGAAGTATTGGATCCGGATTTTTTGAGTCGTGTACCAAGATATCCTCCAGTTGATAACCATCCTGACCGATTGTGACCACTTTTAACCGTCCGTTTTCAAAAACAAGACCTTTTTCATTTTCGTTTCCAAAGATCATCGGCTTTCCGTGTTCGAGGAACAACTGCCGTTCCGCACGGTATTTGGGACTGGCAATTTCATCGTGTACGCCATCATTGAAAATGACGCAATTCTGGAGCACCTCCACCACCGAGGTTCCTTTATGCCGGGCAGCCAGTTCAAGGACTTCCTGGGTATGTTTCACATTGTTGTCGACGGCCCGCGCGAAAAACTTGCCCCTCGCCCCCAAAACCAGCAGGCCGGGCAAAAAAGGATCTTCAATCGTCCCGTAAGGTGATGTCTTGGTAATCGCTCCCCTGTCGGACGTGGGCGAATACTGTCCCTTGGTAAGTCCGTATATTTTATTATTGAATAAAATGACATTCAAATCGATATTGCGTCTGACCAGATGGATAAAATGGTTACCCCCGATGGCCAGGGCATCCCCGTCGCCGGTAATCACCCAGACATTCAGGTCGGGATTGGCCACTTTCACCCCCGAAGCGATGGCCGCGGCACGACCGTGAATCGAGTGAAAACCGAATGTACTCATATAGTACGGGAAGCGCGAAGAACAGCCAATTCCTGAGATCACGGCAAACTTTTCATGAGATACGCCCAATTCGGCCATGGCGCGCTGGACAGCGTTCATGATCGCATAATCCCCGCAACCCGGACACCAGCGAACTTCATTATCATTTTTAAAGTCTTTCGCAGTATACTGACATTCACTCATAATCTATTCCTCCAGCAATTTTTCAAAATTCTTTTTCAGATCGATGACGGTGAACGGAAGTCCGCTGACCTTATTCACCTGACGGTAGTCAAATCCCGGCACCCGGTCGCGCAGGTACGCGGCAAACTGTCCCATGTTTAACTCGCAAACCACGATCTTTTTAAAGCGGCTGAACACTTCGCCCGTGTTCCTTGGCAATGGTTTAATAAAGTTGAAGTGAGCCAGGCTTACCCGTTTTCCTTCTTCGCTCATTTCCCTGACAGCACTCAAGGTATGCCCATACGTTCCGCCCCAGCTTACCACAAGCAGGTCTCCCGTCCCCTCACCGCAAACCTCCAGTTTGGGAAGCATCTCAACAACCCGTTCCACTTTTTCCGCGCGAAAGACCGTGTTCTGCGAATGGATGGCAGGGTCGTGGCTGACCGATCCTTGTATATTTTTCTCCAGTCCGCCGATCAAATGCTGAAAACCGTCACGCCCCGGGATAGCCCACTGCCGGACGTAGGTTTCCGGATCCCGGGAATAGGCCTTAAACTTTTCCGCGTCCACGGCAAACTGCGGAGTGATGTCCGGCAGTTCATCCATATCGGGCACACGCCAGGGTTCACTGCCATTCCCCAAAAAGCCATCGGTGAGTAACACCACCGGGAGCATCCGCTCAAGCGCGATCTTCGCGGCCAGATAAGCATAATAAAAACAAGCGGAAGGGGTACTTGCTGCCAGGACAACCAGCGGACTTTCACCGTTACGTCCATAAAGGGCCTGGAGTAAATCAGACTGCTCCGTTTTGGTCGGCAAGCCTGTGGAAGGCCCACCCCGCTGAACGTTGACCACGACCAACGGCAATTCAGTCATCACCGCCAGTCCCAGCGCTTCCGACTTCAAGGCAAACCCCGGTCCGGAAGTCGTCGTCACGGCCAAATCACCTGCAAAGGCAGCGCCAATCGCGGAACAAATACCTGCAATTTCATCTTCTGCCTGAAATGTTTTTACACCCAAATCGCGTCTTTCAGCCAATGTCGCTAAAATATCGGTAGCCGGCGTAATGGGATAAGACCCGAGGAACAGTTCGAGCCCCGCCTTTTCCGCCGCGGCAAGAAAGCCGTACGCGGTGGCCTGGTTCCCGTTGATATTCCGGTATAAACCTTTCTCGATGGCCGCCGGATGAACAAGATACTGAGGGGTCATGTGCTGCATATTCATGCCATAATTGTACCCGGCGTGTAACACGGCCAGGTTACTGTCAACAACCAGCGGCTTCTTTGCAAATTTCTTTTGAATGTATTTCTCAATATAATTCAACGGCCGGTCAAACATCCAGCAAACCAGTCCGAGGGCAAACATGTTCTTACTCCTTAGAACGGACTTATTGTCTAACGCATATTCCTTCAAACACTCTTTCGTCAGACTGGTCACCGGTACCGGGATTTTGATATAGTCATCCAGACGGCATTCCGCAAAGGGATCATCTGTTTTAAAGCCCGCTTTTTTTAGATTTTTCTCATGGAAAGCATCCACATCAAAGATGATCGTGCCACCAGGATTCATAAACCGTGCATTTGCCTTCACCGCAGCCGGATTCATGGCCACCAAAACATGCGCAAAATCCCCGGGGGTATTAATCTGATTCTTTCCAAGCTGAACCTGAAAGCCTGAAACACCACCAACAGTCCCCTGTGGCGCCCGGATTTCAGATGGATAATCCGGGAAAGTGGAAATATCATTTCCAAAAAGAGCAGAAGCATCCGAGAACAGGGTGCCGGTCAACTGCATACCATCCCCCGAATCACCCGAAAACCGGATCGCTACCTCCTCAAGTTCGATTACTTTAGCATCTTTCATTCAAAAAAAGTTAATTGCTGACGGATAAAATACCTACAAAAATAACAAATTAAAAATCCGGAAGCATTTTAAATAAGTTTGCCCCTGAATCCCTGCTAAAATACGACTTATTTTAGATGGTTTTTCTGATCTCTCATCGCTGGATGCGTTTTTTAACCATGTGTTAATCTCTTTCGCTTTTTTGCATACAAGTGGCACGGAATGCAAAACGGTCATGATTCACCTCTACAAAAGGTATGGTTCGTGGCTCGTTTCAACGGTTTATTTCTTATCTTTGCCGCCATAAAAACCGGGTATGGCTTTGATAAAAACATTATTGGGGAAAACGCCGGAGATCGGAGAAGATTGCTTTCTGGCCGATAACGCTACGATCATTGGTGATGTGAAGCTCGGCAACAACTGCAGTGTTTGGTTTAATACGGTTCTTCGCGGAGATGTTCATTACATCAAGGTGGGGAACAATACCAACATTCAGGACGGCGCTGTCGTCCACGGCACCTACAAAAAATCACCGACCAACATCGGCGACAACGTGATCATCGCGCACGGTGCTATCATCCACGGTTGCACGATCCATGACAATGTGATGATCGGAATGAATGCGGTCATCCTCGATGACGTGGAAATTGAAAGCAACACAATCATCGCGGCAGGATCGGTAGTCACCAAGGGGACGAAGGTCGAGGGGGGAAGCGTTTACGCGGGTATCCCGGCAAAAAAAATGAAGAGCATCAGCAAAGGACTGATGGAAGGGGAACTTCACCGGATTGCCCAGGCATACGGTATGTATGCAAGCTGGTATAAGGATGGGACACAAGTCGGAAACCGGAGACCGGAACACGGAGACCGGAAAATGTGAACAACCATATAACCCTATTTTCATCATGAAACCAACCTTACTCATCCTGGCGGCCGGAATGGGAAGCCGTTACGGGGGCTTAAAACAAATTGAACCTGTGGGGCCCAACGGGGAAACCATCCTGGAATATTCTGTTTTTGATGCGATCAGGACAGGCTTCGGAAAAATCATTTTTGTCATCAGGCGTAGTTTTGCCGATGCGTTCATGTCGCGTTTTGAGTCAAAACTCCGCGGCAGAATCGAAGTGGGTTACGTGTATCAGGAGTTGGACCATCTGCCACAAGGTTATCAATTGCCGGCCGACCGGGTCAAGCCCTGGGGTACCGGACACGCTATTTTGATGGCCAAAGATGTGATCCGCGAACCTTTTGCGGCGATCAATGCCGACGATTTTTACGGTGCGCAGGCCTATCGTGAAATTGCCGGTTTCTTCCAAAATGGTGTTTCTCCGGCAACATACGCGATGGTAGGTTATTTGTTAA
>CAZANK010000277.1:0-5658 GCA_964486235.1 uncultured Prolixibacteraceae bacterium
GAACAAACCTTTTAAGATGTGGCGATAAAGAAACGTAAAAAAAGTGTCAACTTCTTTGGAGTATTCGAAAGAATTGGGCTACGAGCCGCCGAAAGAGGCAAAATACATTTAAACCCTTTTCCAACTGGATTCCATGATCGGTTGACTAACATCATCCAATTTGATTTTTGATGTCCAGACATAGCTTTTTGGCCACTCTTTGAAAACCTTGACAACAAAGAACAAAAATCTTAGTACCCATCTGCTTTCATTGGGTTCCCAGCCGCAATCAGGCCGAACTTCTATGTCAATTTCATTTCCTTCTCTTTTCAACTGATAGAATCCCCGGATTGTCCCTTTCGTCTTATCAGTTGTGATTGAAAAGCCACCGTTAAGACCGATTCCTTCTCGAAGACAGACGATATCAGGTATCGCCGGAGAAAAGTCAATGCGAATCGTGTGTTTTCTGTTTTTTGCACTGATCCGCTTAATTTCGCAATGCCCTTTATTTTTCTCGTATTCATAGCTTATCCCCTTTTCTTCAGCTTCATGTTTATCCCCAGGTATCAACGGAGATAAAGGGCCTTTGAAATTCTTATTCCAGTCAACATTAAATGCATCAAGCGAATAACGGGTGAAATAGTTTTTTGAGCAATCAATCGGTATTGGAAACGTATCTGGTTTATGCTTTACGTTATCAATTTCTATCTCGATGTCCGTATACTTTTGTCTGGTAAATGACATCTCATATAAGGAATATACCGGTAAAGAGATTGGATTCCTGCTAACTTCTCCCACAGGTGCAAGCAAAAAGAAGGGGTTCTTTTTTTGTCTGTTCCTTTCGTTGACACTTGCCTTTATTTTACGTCCTGTCTCATCTTCAAAGGAGAAAAAAACCTCTATATGATCGCTATTTACGTCAAACCTGGCATCTTCCATCGGTCTTTCAATGAAGCTGGCATGATTCAGCACTCTGTCCTGTGACGCAAAAGGAAACCCACCCTGATAATAGACATCAGCCCCGCCATCGTTCCGATATGCAATTATCAATAAACGCTTCCTGTCATTTTCATCACGAGCCTGCTGAACTTCAAAAATACGGTACAGCTCATCCGGGTCCTTTTCAAAATTGATCAGAATGAGATGTTCCATTGGGTCGATATTTAAACCAAAAGGTGAAAAAATAGTACCGTTTGATGGTCCTGCATAAAGATCATCACTCTTCAGCACGGACCTGTCAGCATAAAGATATTTTTTTGCCTTCAATTTTTCAGAAAATTACTTTTTAATATTTTACTATCAGGGAATTAGAATAATGCCGGCTCATTCTCACCGATGCAAGGTTAAAGCCGCGTTAATATTACATTTTTTTTGTGATTAGTCGGCAAAGACTCAAGATTGGTAAATTTATTTTTATTCAGACTGTTTCCATATTGAGTAATTAACAGCGCATTAACAAAAAAAGAAACTGAATCAATGCGATTTATAATAATTTAGTCCTCGCAATTGTTCCTATAAATCATTGGGCTATGAAACGAAGAGATTTTATTTACAGGGGAATTGGCGCAGGATTAGTGACTGGCATGGGTTTTCATTCCTACTTATTTGGAAGCGTAACCCCCGGGAAGGGATTTAAACCTATTTCTCCATACGATATGGTTGCCGTACGCGGAGGCGAAGCAGAAGTGATGTTTGAAAAAGCCATTGCTTGGTTGGGAGGCATGAAAGCGTTTGTCAAACCCAATCAGACGGTCGTCGTCAAACCAAATATTGGATGGGATTCTGTTCCTGAAAAGGGAGCTGACACCAATCCGAAGCTGGTCGCGAAAATTATTGAGCATTGTCTGCAGGCCGGCGCCAAGGATGTTTACGTATTCGACAATACCTGCGATAACTGGCAGAAATGCTATGCCAACAGCGGAATTGAGAAAGCCGTGAAAGATGCAGGCGGCAAAATCGTGACCGGCAAAAGCGAAAGCATGTATCAGGAAGTGGAGCTAAAAAATGCCAAAAGCCTCAAAAAAGCGAAAGTTCATGAACTGATCCTATCGTGCGACGTCTTCATTAATGTTCCGGTTTTAAAGCACCATCACAGTACCACCGTTACGGCTGCTATGAAAAACATGATGGGCGTGGTCTGGGACCGCGGGTACTGGCACCGCAATGACCTGCCTCAATGTATCGCCGACTTTCCCACTTTCCGGAAACCGGATCTGAACATCCTGGATGCATACCGGGTGATGAAGAAAAACGGTCCGCGTGGAGTCTCAATAGAAGATACGGTTACCATGAAAGCGCAGCTCATTTCGACCGACATCGTGGCGACCGACACGGCGGCGATCAAATTGTTCGGTGCAGAACCTTCGTCAATTGCCTATATGGGAAAAGCGGTGGAACTGGGACTGGGCACCATGGATCTCGATAAACTCAACATTAACCGCCTAACCGTTTAATTGAAAGATGACCAGGTTTTGGAAACCTTTCAGGATCATCATTTCCATCTTGATCCTGTTAGCCGTTGCATTTATTTTTTTGGATTTCAGGCAGAATCTGACTTCTCCCTGGTACCAGTCTATCACTTATCTGCAGTTTGTCCCTTCGCTGACCAAATTCCTGACCGCGGCCGGGGTGATCTCGGCCGGATTTATCATCGTGATCCTTGTTACGCTGGTCTTTGGCCGGGTATATTGCTCAATGGTCTGTCCCCTCGGCATCATGCAGGATATGATCAGCTATTTCTCAAAAAAATTCAGGGGAAAGAAAGCCCGGTTTAAATACGGCAAACCAAAGAACCTGCTCCGGTATTCATTCCTGGCAATCGCGGTGATCCCGTTGCTGTTCGGAACCATCACCCTCGCCGGACTGCTTGACCCATACAGCAATTTCGGACGTATTTTTTCAAATTTGGCTCGTCCCCTGTATATTTCCGCGAATAATTTTGTAGCGGAACTCCTGATCAAAATGAAGAATTATGCGATGTCGCCCGAACAAATGGCTTCGTTCGATCTACCCGCAACAGCCTATTCCGTCATCATCCTGGGAGTAATCCTGCTGCTGGCCTCCAAATGGGGAAGACTTTATTGCAACACGGTATGCCCTGTCGGAACCTTCCTGGGCCTGCTGTCGCGCTTTTCAATCTTTAAGATCAAAATTGACCAGAGTACCTGTACAAAATGCGCGAAATGCGCCATTGCCTGTAAATCACAGTGCATCAATCTAAAAGATCAGTCGGTCGACTTCACCCGTTGTGTGGGGTGCTTTAACTGCCTGTACGCCTGTAACGACGACAGTATTCATTACCGTTTGTCCATTCCCCTGAAAAGTAACAAACCACAGGAACCTGTTGCGCAGGCAACGGGAAAAAAGAACCCGGCCAACCTGACCAAAAGGCAATTCCTTTCAGGCTCGGTGGTCTTGACAGGGGCTATCCTTGGAATTTCGGCAACTGAAAAAGAGGAAAAGCAAAGCGATAACCTGATCCCGGTCAAGAAGGAATACCCCTGCTCACCCCCGGGCTCGGTGAGCCTGAAACACTTCAACAATGCCTGTACCGCTTGTCATCTGTGCGTGAGCGCCTGTCCCAATGGTGTGTTAAGACCCTCCTTGCTGCAATACGGACTGGAAGGCTTCCTGCAACCCTACCTGGATCCGGCATCGGGCTACTGTAATTTCGATTGTGTCGTTTGTGGGGAGGTTTGTCCCACGGGAGCAATCCTGCCTTTAACCATCGAAGAAAAACACGTTGCCCAGGTTGGAATTGTGAAGTTTATCAAAGAAAACTGTATCGTCTATACCGACGAAACCCTGTGCGGAGCGTGCTCGGAACACTGTCCGACCAAAGCGGTCAAGATGGTTCCGTATAAAGAAAGCCTCAACATCCCTGAGGTGGAACCGGAAATTTGTATAGGCTGCGGGGCATGCGAACATGCCTGTCCGGTCAGGCCGCACAGGGCCATCTATGTCGACGGGCTTCCCGTACAACAGGTCGCTCAAAAACCTGAAATCAAGGAGTCGAAGGAAGGATCACTGGAGGAATTTCCTTTCTGAATCTGATAGCAGGCCAAAAGCCTTTGAGGAAAAAGTAAAATATTCTTCTTACGGGTGAACGATTATTTCTTCTGTACCATCGAAAAGAGGGTGTCTCAAAAGTCCGGAACACCCTCTTTTTTTGTATTTCTATCTGAAACTGTTTCCGAAAATCCGCTTCCCTGAAGGGTAAATCCCCTCTTGGAACATCCTCATTTCGATCGTTGAAATGACGCTTTTTTCGTTCTGTACTTCAGGAAAAGACCGGTAAATGCGATAGTCAGAAAAACAGTCAGGATAATGACCGAACGCAGCGAAGCCGCTCCGGCGGCCAGATGGTCGTTGCCATACTTTACCAGATTGGAATCATAAATATGGCCAAGCAACGGCTGGGCAATCGCGCCGCCCAGGAATCCGACACCACCCATAATCGCCAGACCCAGCGCTCCGCTGTTTGGCACCCGCTCCGCAACTACGCCAAGCATATTGGGCCAGAAATAGGCAACACCCAGTGCAAATACGGCTGCAGCGGCAAAAGTCCACCATCCGCCCGAGATGCTCAACAACCATAAACCGATCCCGGCAAAAATGGCTGAAAAGAGCAACACGCCAATCCCTGAAAGCTTATGGACAACAGGCCCGGCAACCAACCGTGCCAGGGCCATGATCGCCGATACCCAAACCAGCAGTAAAATGCCGGGAGCCTCGACGGTCTCCAGCAATGCGGCAATCCATTGGTTCGTACCCAGTTCGGTGGCAGCCGTGAAAAGCATACAGAACACCATAAAAAGGAAAAGCGGGGAAACACAGGCTTTCAACATGTCCTTATAGGAAGCGCCGGTGGCAACCCGTTCCGTGGCCGGGAACTTCTTGCCCAGAAACATCAAACCGTAACCCAACGTGGGTATTAACATGGCCGCAGTTTGCCAGCGCCAGCCAATACCATACTTGTTCAGAAAATACACCAGCAGCCCTCCAATCACAATACCCGACGGGAACCACATGTGAAACCGGTTGAGTTTGGCAGTTTTGTCGTCAGGATAAATCGCCGTAATCAAAGGATTACATGCTGCCTCCACGCTGCCATTAGCAATCCCGATCAACATCGTGGAGAAGAACAGCGTCCAGAAACCACCGGCAACAATGGTCATGGTAAGTCCCACCACATGACAAACAAAAGCGATGGCAATAACACGGTTAATCCCGATCACATCAACCAGGGGCCCCAAAATGAGCATCGCCAACGTAAATCCCCAAAAGGCGGTACCAACAATCCAGCCAACCTGGGTACCGGAAAGGTTGAATTCTTCCATCCAGGGGGCAATAAAACCTCCGCGGGTGCCAAATGCCAGCGCGGTAACGACAAGCGCGAGGCAACTTGCGTTGAACAATCGTGTTCTGTTGATTTTTTCCATAAAATTAAGTTTAGATGATTATCGCTTAGGATCACGTTCTCAAAATTAAAAAAAATCAGAACATAACACAACAGACCAGACTCTTTTTCCTTCATCTTCGCACACAAAAGCCACTCAAAACAGTGTTTTGAGTGGCTTTTGTGGAACTGGCGGGAGTCGAACCCGCGTCCAAACGCGGAAGCAATAGGCTTTCTACATGCTTAGCCCCGACTTGATTTTCGAGCGAGGACTGGATCAG
>CAZANK010000278.1:0-5619 GCA_964486235.1 uncultured Prolixibacteraceae bacterium
GGGTGCCTACAACCGGTTCCGGGGCGAAGCCTGTTGCGCCAGTCCCACGCTGTTTGACATCCTGAGGAACGAATGGGGTTTTGATGGTTATGTCGTGTCCGACTGCGGCGCGATATCCGATATCTGGAAATACCATCAGGTGACCCCCGACGCAGCTTCTGCGGCGGCCCTGGCGGTCAAAGAAGGTTGCGACCTGAACTGCGGAGACACGTACAAGGCGCTTCACGAGGCCTTCGAAAAAGGACTGATCACGGCGGAGGAGATTGATATCGCCGTCAAACGACTTTTCATGGCCCGCTTCAAACTGGGCATGTTCGATCCTCTTGAAAAAGTGCCCTACGCACAAATTCCCTATCCGGTGAATAACAACCCGGCACACAATCGCCTGGCCCGTCAGGCCGCCCGCGAAAGCATCGTCCTGCTGAAAAACGAAAACAACACGCTGCCCCTTCCAAAATCACTGAAATCCATCGCGGTAATCGGTCCCAACGCCGATGAAGTCCAATCGCTGTGGGGTAATTACAATGGCATCCCCGTCAATCCGGTCACCGTCCTCAAAGGGATCAGGAACAAGGTGGAACCCCTGACAAAAGTCTTCTATGCCCCGGGTTGTGATCTGGCCGAGGGCATCCCGGCGTTTAAACCAATTCCTTCCATTTACCTGGAAACCCCCGATGGCCGGCAGGGCGTTCTGGGCGAATATTTCGATAATAACAACCTGGAAGGAAAGCCCCTTTTTACCCAGGTTGACGATCACATTGATTTCGTGTGGGACATTGACACACCGGATCCCCGTTTAAAAACCGACGAATTCAGCATCCGGTGGACCGGCTTTCTGATCGCGCCCAAAACCGGAACTTACCTGATCAGCGGCTGGGGGAAACCTTTTCTCAGGATCACTTACAACGGTAAGGATGTCGCAGGTGGAAACAAGGAACACCATGCCAGCCTGGATCCCGTAAAAGCAGAGCTGGAGGCGGGCAAACGCTATCGCATCGAAGCAGCGTACCGGAATTACTACGGCGACGCCACCGCCCGGCTGTTATGGGCAGTGCCGCAGGAAAACATGCTGCAGCAGGCGGTCGAAACTGCCGGAAAGGCCGATGTCGTGGTTCTTGCACTGGGATTAAATGAACGGCTGGAAGGAGAAGAGATGAAAATCGACCTGGATGGTTTCAAGGGCGGAGACCGGACGCATCTGAACCTGCCAAAAACGCAGACTGAACTGATGCAGGCCGTGTTTAAAACAGGGAAACCGGTTGTTTTGGTTCTCATCAACGGCAGCGCCTTGTCAATCAACTGGGCTGCGGAGAACCTACCGGCGGTACTGACGGCCGGCTATCCCGGTCAGCAGGGAGGCAATGCCATCGCGGACGTTCTGTTCGGCGATTACAATCCTGCAGGCCGTCTGCCCGTCACCTATTACCGGTCGGTCGACCAACTCCCGCCATTTGAGAATTATGACATGGAAGGCCGTACTTACCGTTACTTCCGGCAGGAACCTTTGTATCCTTTTGGATACGGGTTAAGCTACACGACCTTTAGCTACGATCATCTTAAAGTTCCGGAAACCGTCAATATGAATGAGCCGGTGAAAATCAGCGTAGAGGTGACCAACACCGGCAACCGGGACGGTGACGAGGTGGTCCAGTTATACCTGACCGACGAAAAAGCTTCCACACCGCGCCCCATCCGTCAGCTCGAAGGGTTTGAACGGATCAGCCTCAAAAAGGGGGAGACCGGAACCGTGGAATTCGTCCTTCAGCCAAGACAGTTGTCGCTCATCAGTAAAAGGAATCTGCGGGAGATCGAGCCGGGGTGGTTTACAGTTTCGGTGGGGGGCGAACAACCGGGTTTTTCGGGAAGAACGGATGCCGCGACAACCACTACGGTAACAGGTCGATTCCTGGTTAAAGGTAAAATGACACGCATCGAATAAAACAACCCTATTAGGCTGTAAAAATTGAAGCGCTCGAAGCCAAAAATGTTAAAACTTTTTATGGCCAATACCAGTCGGATAACATTCAGTGCAAGCGTTGTGGCAGTAATTGAGACCTATAGAGAAGATGACTGTAATCGTGCCACACAAATGCTCATTGATGCCTATCAGGACAGGTTTGATAGGGCTATGCTGCTATCAGGTGACAGGTTATCGCATAGTATGCATTTCTGAACGTCCAAAGTACCGGGAGGCCCAATTTCTCCCGGTATTTTTTTAACCGGAATTTTGCTTACTTTTACCTGATCAGTCGAATGTTGATCCATGAAACAGCAGACCAGTTTTAATACGGACCTGATAAAAAAAGGGGACAAGGCTGAATTCGGGAAAGTCTACTTTGAGTTTTTCGATGTGTTGTACGCGTTGAGCGTCCAATATACCTCCGACCGGTTCATGGCCGAAAGTATCGTCCAGGATGCTTTTACCCGGCTATGGGAGTACCACGAAAACCTGCTGCCCCACACGAACGTCCGGAATTTTCTTTACACGGTCACCAAAAATCTGTCCCTTAATTATCTGCGCGATCAAAAAGTGATCTGGAAGCACCTGAATCAGTTAAAATCGTACGAATACCGTTATGCCATCGAATCGTTAAACGGCCTCGGCAGCAGTTTCCTGGAGTTTGAAGAGCTGAAAAACAGGGCAGATCAGGCCATCGAACAGCTCCCGGAGGAATTGAAGAACGTTTTCAAAATGAACCGGATCGAATCGATGAAATACCGCGAGATCGCAGAAAAACTACAGATCAGCGAAAAGACCGTGGAAGCCCGGATGACCCGGGCCCTGAGAATACTAAGAACCGAATTGAAAGACTTCCTCCCTCTTTTTTCCATCCTTTTTTATGATTCCCATTTTTTTTGAAAAAATCATTCTTTTTGGATAGGGTAGAACCGGCGTTTGGTGTTTAGTGACAAAATCAGCACGATGAAGGACCAAATTTATTCCAACATTCTTACCGGCTATGCTTCTGAAAAAGAAAAAAAAGACTTTTATGAAGAGCTTGGCCGGGATGAAAAAAAACAGGAAGAATTTATCCGGTTGAAAAGGCTTTGGGACCTGAGTCAGATGGCTCAGAACACACTCTCTTCTCAACGAAAAAAACAGTTGTTCCGGGAATTCCTTCATGCCGGCCCCCCCCCAAAAAAAAACCGGCTTCAAAGACTTTACGGCAGTTGGAAATATGCCGCCGCGGTTGTTCTGGTTTTCCTGGGAGGATTCTGGTTAAACACCCTGTTGCATGATACGGAACCGCAGAAAGGATGGAAACAGTTCCATTCCGGAACCGGCAGCATTTCAAGTATCCTGCTTGAAGACGGATCAAAGATCTGGTTAAACTCGAATACCACGCTGTCATTAAATGAAAAGGAAACGTTGGCCAGACTGGTAGGCGAAGCCTATTTTGAGATCAACCATAATGAAAAACGTACGTTCACGGTCGACCTGGGTGCACTGAAAGTGAGGGATATGGGAACAAGTTTCAACATCTCCGCGTATCCGGACGAAGAAAACATCAGAGCAACCCTGATCGACGGCCAAATCATCATCCTCGACCGGCATGACCGCGAACTCAGTCAGCCGGCGGTCGATGAAACCTTCCGTTTTAAAAAGACTGACGGTTCCTTTTTCACGGAGCGCCTCGAAAAGAAACTGGTTACCGGCTGGATGGAAAACAAGTTTGTTTTTATCGACATGCCTTTGGCTGCAATTTGTCAGGAAATTGAAAAATGGTACGGGGTTTCCGTCCTGATTGGGGATGAACAGCTCAAGACAGAAAAATACACCAGTGTGGTGCGCCGGACCACCACCGTGGCCCAGTTGATGGAAATGCTCAAACTGACGACAGGGATCAACTATAAGATAACGGAACAGGAGGGCCGGAAACCCGCAATCTGCATCAGTAAATAAAAAAAGTGCACCGGCCAGGGTGCACTTTAACAGATAAAAACTGTCGGGTAAACAGTTTAATTGTTGAATCTAATATGACAAATTTATGAAAAAAGAACGATTGAGTTCGCGTCCGTGGGGGCAACAACTCAAAAAAATGACACGTATCATGAAATTAACAGGTAGTTTGCTGCTGCTCTCGATCATGTCCCTGGCGGTTGACGCGTATAGCCAAACAGCCAGGATTAGTCTGAAAGCATCGGAATCCACCATCATCGAGATCTTTAAACAGATCGAAGAAACCACACAGATTGGCTTCTTTTTTAAGAACGATCAGTTGGACCTGAACAGAAAACACACTGTGAATTTTGAAAACAGTTCGCTGGAAGAAGTGCTGGACGAATTACTTGGCGAAGGTTATTCTTACCGCTATATTGGGAATAACGTCGTGATCACGCCCCGGCAAAATTTTGATCCCACAGGGTTTCAGCAACAGGGCAGAACAGTACGGGGGAAAGTGACCAGTTTTCAGGGAGAAGCCATTCCCGGGGTGACGGTCCTCATAAAAAACACGAACACCGGCACCATTACCGACACGAACGGGGAGTATTCGCTGGTCAACGTATCGGCAAACGCAATCCTGGTCTTTTCGTTCGTGGGGATGAAAACGCAGGAAATTCCCGTTGCGGGGAATACCTCGATTGATCTTACCCTGGAAGAAGAAACAGTCGGGATTGAAGAAGTGGTGGCCATTGGATATGGCACGCAAAAGAAAGTCAACCTGACGGGGTCCATCTCCCAGGTAAGCGGCGAAAAACTGGAGAACCGCCCTGTGACCAATGCCCTGGCAGCCTTGCAGGGAACAGCCTCCGGGGTCGTGGTGACCAGAAGTACCGGACAGCCCGGCAAGGAAGAATACGATGTGGAGATCCGGGGCCTGTCTTCAGTGAACGGCGGCAACGCCCTGGTCCTGGTCGATGGCGCCCCGGGCGACATCGCCACGTTAAATCCCAACGACATCGAGTCGGTCAACATCCTGAAAGATGCCGCCGCTTCTGCCATTTACGGGGCCAGGGCTGCCGGAGGGGTTATCCTGGTCACAACAAAAAAAGGGGTGGCCGGGAAGCTGACCGTAGAATATAACGGGTTGTACGGCGTTCAAAAACCAATGATGTTGCCGAAGCGCTTACCTTCATGGGAAGAGACCTGGCTGGTGGAGGTCGCCCGTTTGAACGCGGGACTAAGCCGGGATATGACGGATCAGGAGATCGAATGGATGAAAGACCCGGAAGTCGAATATGTGGATGCCTGGTGGAATTCGGGCGTCGATTACCGGATGCTCTACGACATGAACCAGATCCCGATCGTGTGCCGCGACTACTCCCCCACTCACGATCACAATATCTCCCTGCGAGGCGGGAACGACAAGGAACAGTTTTTCATGTCGCTGGGGTATTATCACCAACAGGGGATTTTCAAATTCGGGCCTGATGAGACCGAGCGTATCAACGCCCGCTTTAATTATAACCGCGAGCTAAACAAATTCTTCAGCATCGACATGAAGATGGCCTACCGGCAGTCCAATACCCTGTCGCCAACGATGTCCATAAACGGTAAAAATGCGCTGTTTGACCAGTTGTTCCGGTACAGGGTGTCATACCCGATATTTTTACCGGAGACCAACGACACCAAATACTATTACTTCTCCAGTAACCCAAGAGTTTACCCGATCCTGA
>CAZANK010000279.1:0-2311 GCA_964486235.1 uncultured Prolixibacteraceae bacterium
TATCATTCACAAAAGATCAGCGCAACCGAGACTCCCTTATGTCTGCTATTCGGACGATGACGGACTGACCTGGTCGGTCCCGGTCAACATGGCTGCCACTTGCCGTGATCAATCCTGGGGATGGTATGCGACTGGTCCGGGATTTGGCATTCAACTGAAAAAGGGGAAATACAGGGGAAGGCTTGTTATTCCGGCGAATCACAGTTATGATGATCCTGAAGGAAATACAGGGGAAGGCCCTTATGGATATGGCGCTCACGTGCTGATTTCCGACGATCACGGCAAAAGCTGGAGAATGAGCAGTTCCATCAAGCCCGGATGCAATGAAAGCCAGGTGACTGAGCTGAGCGACGGCACCTTAATCATGAACATGCGTTCCTACAACGAAAAATACTGCAGGGCCGTTTCGTTCAGCAAAGACGGAGGTGAGAGCTGGAGCGGGATCGAACATGACCTGCAACTGGTAGAGTCCCGCTGTCAGGCCAGCATTTTGAATTATGGCAAATACAAGGGGAAAAATTATCACTTGTTTTCCAACCCGGCTGTTCCTGCAGGCCGCACGCATACGACCATCAGGGTCAGCGATGACGATTGCAGCGACTGGCAGGCAGCCATGCTGATCGACGCCCGCCCATCCGCTTATTCCTGTTTGGTAAAACTGTCCGACGGAAACGTTGGTCTTCTTTACGAAGCGGGAGAGAAAAAAGCGTACGAGACCATCAGGTTTGTCCGCATCCCCGCTGGCTGGTTATTGAAATGACCTGCAACGATGATGAAGAATGATGACAGAACAACATCTGGCCGGCGTGAGTTTCTGAGGCTTTCGCTGATAGGAGGAATATCCGTATTCAGTTTGCCTTTGACCGGGAATACCGTCTTTTCGGAAGACAGAAAGCCGGCGTACCGCTTGTCGCTGAATACCGCAACCCGGCTTTTTGACGGGAATTATTGCTGGGCCCACCCCAGGGCGGGGATTGTGCCCCAGGCGGGCATGGACGGATTGCCCCGCGTCGTGATGACGATGAACAAACTTGATCTTTCAGGGAGCGATGTTTTCAGGGGGATGTACGGACTGGAAACCGGCGATTTGGGGACAAGCTGGACTGCTCCGGAGGAAATGGTCAGCCTGTCTCCTAAATATGAGGAAATAGATAATATGGACCGTCCGGTTGCAGTGAGCGATTTCTGGCCGGCCTGGCATATCGCATCCCGTAAACTGCTTGGGATCGGACATACCGTGGTTTATACCCCGGAGTGGAAAGTTTCCAATCCCCGCCCGCGCCATACTGCATATGCCGTGTATGATCCCTGCAGCAGTGCCTGGCTGGGTTGGCAGAAACTGGAAATGCCGGACCCTGAAAAATTTTACAATGCCGGTGCCGGTTGTGTCCAGCGCCATGATTCCGGCGACGGGACTATTTTGCTTCCGCTGTCTTTTCGTCCGCCAGGAAGGAATGATTCGTTGGTTACCGTTGCCAGGTGTTCATTCGACGGACAGAAATTGCGTTACAGGGAACATGGTGATGAATTGTCGATCAACAATGAGACCCGGGGATTGGGTGAGCCATCACTCACAAAGTTTAAGGGTGAATTTTTCATGACGATCCGTAACGACAAACAGGGTTTCGTCACCCGCAGTCGCGACGGACTGCACTTTGAGCCTATTCAGCCATGGAAGTTTGATGATGGATCGGATTTGGGCAACTACAATACGCAACAGCATTGGGTTACCCACAGTGGCGGATTGTTCCTGGTTTATACGCGTCGCGGCGCCGATAACGACCATGTCTTCCGTCACAGGGCGCCACTGTTTATTGGCCGGGTTGATCCTGAACGGTTGCAGGTGATCCGTGCCAGTGAACAAATCCTGGTTCCGGAGCGTGGGGCAAGACTTGGAAACTTTGGTGTGACCATGGTGAACGAAAACGAAACCTGGGTGACGGTTTCAGAATGGATGCAACCCCGCGGAGCGGAGAAATACGGGAGTGACGGAAGTGTTTTTGTTGCTCGGATCCGCTGGAACAAACCCAACCGGTTATTCAGAATTTGAAACAGCACCAATACTTTAGGGATGAATAAATTATTGTACGGATTGCTCAACACGTTGGAGGCGAAAGCAAGTCCGGAAGAACAGGAAAAAATCCAAATGCTTTACCGAAGGGCGCTGAATTGGGAACCGGTTGAAAGGCTTCCTCTTATTGTAACATATCCCTATCCCAAAGAAAATCCGGTACAGCCGTTCCCTCACCACGAAGTGTTCGACGATCCCGAAAAAATGCTTTTTAATGAGCTGGTTCATGCGTTCGATACC